>CAZBLL010000088.1:0-6476 GCA_964492625.1 uncultured Synergistaceae bacterium | reverse complement strand
GGCTCCGAGCAGGGTTTGGGACCCGCCTTCAGCCGGGTCCAGGCTGCAGCACCAGGGGTGCGTGTCCATGGTTATGGCCAGAAGCGTATCGCAGCCGCGGATACGCAGAACGCTGACGGGGTTCCCCGGAGGAACTACGGTGTTCGTCTGCACCATGTGGTCATATTGTTTAAAGACCCGCGAGCGGTCGCAAAATCTGGGAGAAGACGCCATCCGCAGCACCATATCGTTCAGGTTGCCGGGAAGAGCAGGGTGCGCCGGCAGGGCGCCGCCGGATTGTTCTGTCTCCTCCTTTGCGCAGGGCCATTTTATTTCCGGGCTTCCGCCTCCCACCATGTCGGCGGGGAGGTTCACCGGCGTTTCGCCCCCGGCGGACATCCTGAAATACCCGTCTTCCGTCACTTTGCCTATGGCGGCGCATTCAAGGTCCCATTTTCCGGCTTTTTCGGCGACTTTTTCCAGGTTAGGCGGTTCTATGATAAGCAGCATGCGTTCCTGCGACTCGGAAAGGGCTATCTCCCAAAGGGTCATGTCCTTTTCCCTGAGGGGCACGCTGTCGGCGTCTATCACGATGCCCACGCCGCTTTTAGCCGCGATCTCGCTGGACGAGGAGACTATTCCGGCGGCGCCCATGTCCTGCATGCTGACGATGAGCCCGTCCTGTTGAAGTTCCAGACAGCATTCTATAAGCAGTTTTTCCACGAACGGATCGCCGATTTGTATCTGAGGCCTGTTTTTCGAGGTGTTTTCCGAAAGCTCCACCGAAGCGAAAGCGGCGCCGGCTATTCCGTCCCGGCCGGTAGCCGACCCCACAAGCACGGCAATGTGCCCCGGCCTTGCGGTTTTAGAACTGACAATCCCGTCAAGCGGGACCAGGCCCACGCACATCGCGTTGACCAGCGGATTGCCGGTGTAGCTTGAGTCCCATATCGTCTTTCCACCGACAGTCGGCACACCCACCGCATTACCGTAACCCCCGACTCCGCGTATGATCCCGTCGGCCAGAAGCTGTACCGCCTGGGAATCCGGGTCACCGAAACAGAGTCCGTCCATAGAGGCTACGGGTCTTGCTCCCATGGCGAGAACGTCGCGGATGATCCCGCCCACTCCGGTCGCCGCTCCCTGATAGGGCGCAACTGCCGACGGGTGATTATGACTTTCCACCTTGAAGGCGGCGCCCAGTCCGTTTCCAATATCCACTACGCCGGCGTTTTCTCCCGGGCCCTGCAATACATGGTCGCCGCGCACCGGAAACTCCGAAAGCAGAGATCTGGTGGATTTGTAGCTGCAGTGCTCCGACCACATAACGCCCAGGATGCGGAGTTCTTCCTCCGTAGGAGTTCTTCCTATGCGGTCCTGTATCGCCCGGTATTCGTCCTGCCGCAGTCCGGCCTGCCTGTAGTCGAAAGTCATGATGAAATACCCCCGTTCATCCATTTCGCAACCGAACGCCACATTGGCGCCCCGTCTTCTGAACCCAAAATGGATTCCGAAGCTCTTTCGGGGTGGGGCATAAGACCCAGGACATTGCCCCCGGCGTTGCGAACGCCCGCTATGTGGCGAAGCGCTCCGTTCGGGTTGCATCTGTCCGAAAGGGCTCCGTCGGGGCAGCAGTAGCGGAACACCACCTGGCCGTTTCTTTCCAGTTCGTCAAGCTGGTCGGGAGGCAGAAAAAACAGACCTTCGTGGTGGGCTATGGGCATGGAAAGCACCTGTCCCTTTTCGTAGCATGAGGTAAACGGCGTATCGTCAGCCTCGACCCTGACTGTGCAGTCGGAGCATATGAAACGGCGCGATCTGTTACCCAGAATGGCCCCCGGCAGCAGATGCGACTCGGTGAGCACCTGGAAACCGTTGCATATTCCCAGCACCAGGCCTCCGTCGGCGGCGTGACGCCTTACGTCCTTCATTATGCGTGCGCGAGCAGCCATGGCGCCGCAGCGAAGATAGTCTCCATACGAAAACCCCCCGGGCAGGACAACGAGCCCCGGTTCCTCAGGAAGAGCCTCATCATCGTGCCAGACAGGTTGCGGCGTTATAGCCAGCACCTCCGCCAGAGAGTCTATAACGTCCCTGTCGCAATTGCTGCCGGGAAAAACAACTACCGAAGCCTTCATTCGCAAGGCTCCAGTTCCATGGTGTATTCCTCTATAAGGTCGTTCACCAGGAGTTCGCGGCACATGTCGTCGGCCCTTCTGCGGGCTTCGTCCGTGTCGGGGGCGTCGATCTTCAACTGAATGTATCTGCCTATTCTGGCGTCCTTAAGCGAATCATGGCCAAGCCGCTGCAGTGAATGCGCCACGGCTTTTCCCTGAGTATCAAGGACGCCTTCCTTCAGCGATACGTAGATCCTGGCGATATGCGTCATACGGTTTTTCCCCCTTCGGAAAGACGTTTCCATATTTCTCTGTAGGCGCCAAGAACATCTCCCAGGTCCTTCCGGAACCGGTCCTTGTCCAGACGTTCGCCGCTGGTTGAATCCCAGAAACGGCAGGTATCCGGTGAAACCTCGTCCGCCAGTATCACCTCGCCGGAATCCGTACGTCCGAACTCCAGTTTGAAATCCACAAGTATGATCCCTAAAGGAGAGAAAATATCCTTCAATATATCGTTGGTCTTCATGGCTGTCTGCTTCATAAACGATATTTCGTTTTCGCCCGCCCAGGAAAACGCCTTTACGTGGTCTTCGGTCACGATAGGGTCGCCCAGGTCGTCGTCCTTAAGGTAAAACTCCACCAGCGGGGGCGAAAGGTGCATACCCTCATCCACTCCCAGGCGCTTGCACAGCGATCCTGTGGTGATGTTCCTGACCACCACTTCCAGCGGAATGATGGTGACGTTTCTGACCACCTGATGCAGGTTGTCGACAGTTTTTACGAAGTGGTTGGGAACGCCCCCCGCCGCCAGGCGCGAAAAAATATGGGCGCTTATGCTGTTGTTCAGTTCGCCTTTGCCTGAAAGCTCCGCTTTTTTGAGAGCGTTGAACGCCGTAAGACTGTCCTTGTACTCAAGAAGAAGAGTAGACGGATCGTCGGTTTCATAAAGCCTTTTGGCCTTACCCTCGTAGAGCAGGTTTCCTTTTTTCATGAACAGACCCTCCGAACAGTATTTATTGCTTACATTATTCGATCCAGACCCGGAAATGTCAATGATTGAACAATGAATTTGAAAAGACTGACTACTTAGATGTAAGATATACATGGTATCAGGCTGAACGAAGGCCGCTTCGTGGGCCATCGTATACCCGAAAGGAGGAATATCTGGAAATGAAGGTAAGAACTGGCAGGTTTGTTGTGGCGATTTTGGTAATGGGAGCTCTGCTTCTTGGCTTTGCCGCAGGCACCGCTCTTGCAGCGGAGAAGGTTCTCAAGGTCGGAACGCTATTCCCGCTCACGGGTCCCTGCGCTACGGCGGGGCAGCGTTGTCAGGCGGTGGTTGAAACGGCAGTCGAAGTTATCAACAACGAACATCCGGAAATCGACGTTCCTCTTGCTGCGCAAGCAGGCGTCAAGATAGGCGACGATGTCTACAAGGTGGAGCTGGTCAACGCCGATACACAGGGCAAACCCGATGTAGGCAAGGCCGAAGCCGAAAGGCTCTTCAATCAGGAAGAAGTCTATACCATCATAGGTTCCTACAACAGCGCTGTTACTAAACCGGCTAGCTTTGTAGCGGAACGTCAGAAAAAGATCTTCATGTGCGGATGCTCCAGTTCCGCGGCGCTTACCGAGCGCGATTTCCATTACTTCTTCCGTATGGCTCCAACCGACAAAACGGAGTCTCATGAATTCGTCCTCGTTATGCAGTGGCTTAATGAAACCAAAGACGCCGGTCTCAAGACCGTTGGCCTTATCTACGAAAACACAGAGTTCGGAAAACACGCCGCCGACGAAGGCATAAAGGCCGCCGAAAAGGCCGGATTCTCGGTAGTGGCCGATGTGGCCTTCAACCCGGGTGCAACCAATCTGAACAGCGAAGTTCAGACGCTCAAGGCCGCCGATCCCGATGTGGTTTTCGGGGCGTGCCTTGGTGGAGACTACAGCCTCTGGGTGCGTACCATGAAACAGGTCAACTGGCTGCCCAAAATGGCGCTGAACTATTGCACGGGATACCAGGATCCAATGATCACCCAGCAGCTTGGCGACGACGCCAACTACTTCATGGGCGGGACCGGCTATTCTCCCGAGTTCGCAGAACTAATGCCCGCTGTAGCCGCTGTTGAAAAGATTTACATGGAAAAAACGGATCCCAGCGTTCCGTTCGACAGCGACTGCATCCAGGAAGCCGTTGCAATGCTGGTGCTGGTCCAGGGGCTTGAAAAAGCCGGTACGCTCGATTACGACACCGTGGCCCAGACGCTTCACGACAACGAATGGATATCTCCTCTTTCCCTCGGCGGTAAGGTGGCGTTCGACGAACAGGGCCAGAACATGATGTCCACAAGCATCATTACGCAGCTTCAGGGCGGAGAATACAAGAGGATATTCCCCAGGGAATACGCCGACACCGAGATCGTGTTCCCGATGACGCCCTGGGACAAAAGGTAGATAAATCTCTTCCCGACGCGACCTGCCGATATCCGGGCGGGGCTGCGTTACCGGCAGTACGGGCAGCAGGGCGCTTTTCGGGTCTCTGCTGCCCTTTCTTTGGACGAAGGTTCAGATATAGAAAGGAGGCAGGCGCATGACGACATTTTTTCAGGTCATTCTGGATGGGCTGCTAAGCGGTATGCTCTACGCGCTCGTGGCGGCTGGTTTGAGCCTGATCTGGGGCGTCATGGACGTCATCAATTTTGCGCACGGGGAATTTCTCATGGTGGCGATGTATGTGAGTTACTGGCTGGGTTTTCTGATGAACGTGGACCCGCTGGTTTCGTGGGCGGCTGCAGCGGTATTCCTTTTTATCATCGGGGCTCTTACCTATTGCCTTATCATAAAGAACACCATAGGGAAATCGGCCATGTCGGCGCTTCTCGCGACGTTCGGTCTTTCCATGCTGCTTAAAAACGTTTGCCTCAACCGGTTCTCCCCCAATTTCCGCATTCTGGGTGAAACTATCATGGGCGGCAAGACTCTTTCCCTTGGGGGGCTCATTCTTCCGGTACCCCAGCTTGTAACAGGCATGTTCGCTCTTGTGGTCATATTCACCCTGTATTACGTAATCAGGAAAACACGTCTGGGCTGGGCCATACAGGCTTCGGCCATGGATAAGGAAGCAGCCGAGCTCATGGGAGTCGACACCGAAAAAATTTATCTGCTTGTTTTCGGGCTGGGCGGGGCCTGCGTGGGTGTAGCGGGGGCACTTCTTCCGTCATACCTGGCCGTTCACCCCGAAGTCGGAGGCCTTTTCAGTCTTCTGGCCTTCGTCTGCGTCGCCCTGGGGGGCTTTGGCAGCATTCCGGGTGCTCTGCTTGCGGCTCTCCTGATAGGCGTGGTTGAATCCCTCAGCGGTTTCTATATTGCCCCGGTATTCAAATACGTCGCCGTGTTCGGCCTTTATCTTGCGGTCATTATCGTCAGGCCCAGGGGCCTTTTTGGGTGGTGAGCGGCATGACGACAGAAAAACACAGATTTTCCGGCAAGGACATAGCGCTGGCGGCCGTCATAGCCCTGTTTGCGCTGCTGCCCCTGATACCAGGGGTTCTCGCCAGTTCGTTCACCCAGCATGTTCTTATCCTTCTGCTGCTGTTCGCCGCCATGTCGCAGTCGTGGAACATAATAGGAGGCTACTGCGGCCAGATATCGTTCGGGCATTCGGTTTTCTTCGGCATAGGCGCATACGGCGCCGGAATGGCCGTTGTCCGTTTCGGTATGACACCATGGCCCGGAGCAATAGTCGGGGCGCTACTGGCGGCCGCCGTCGCGGTTCTGATAAGCTGGCCGTGCTTCCGGCTCAAGGGCCACTATTTCGCTATAGCCACTTTCGCCATAGTAGAGATATTCAACCGCCTCTTTATGGTGTGGTACTGGGTGGGCGGAGCGATAGGGCTGGATTATTCGATAATGGATCAGGGATGGAAAAACTTTACGTGGTACGACTCGAAAAACGGTTATTACTACGGGGCCCTGGGTCTTTTCGCAATAATATTTGGCGTCGTCAGGTGGATGGAGAAAAACCGCATGGGCTATTACCTCAGAGCGGTGCGGGAAGGTCAGGAGACCGCCGAATCACTGGGGGTCAACAGCAGTCGGACAAAACTGGCGGCCATGGGGCTGTCGGCATTTCTTGCCGCACTGTGCGGCGCCTTTTTCGCGCAGTACAACTACAGAGTGGATCCCCCCATGGTCATGTCGCTCGACATGTCCATGAAATTCGTTCTAATAACCATACTGGGAGGATCAGGCTCCCTGTTCGGGCCGCTTATGGGAGCGGCGATCCTGATACCGCTTCAGGAATATTCAAGGGCCCTGTGGGGCGGTCTCGGAGGCGGGGTCGATCTCATCCTGTTCGGCCTGTTGATCATTGTCGTTGTAGTG
>CAZBLL010000087.1:0-6497 GCA_964492625.1 uncultured Synergistaceae bacterium | reverse complement strand
AAGGGAGTGTTGATAATCAACTATTTCTGGATCATTTTGATGGTCTTTTTTCTGTTTCCGATGGTGAAGCAGTGGGGACTGGAAAGAACCCGGGTCATGGCCATACGCAAACTCGAAAAGTTGAGGGGCAGCAGGGTCATTACCCTTATCCACAGACAGGAAAGCGTAGGTTTTCTGGGAATGTTCGCCAGGAACTTCATCAATATCGAGGACTCGGAGCAGATTCTCAGAGCCATACGGCTGACTTCTTCCGACACGCCGATAGACCTTATCGTCCACACGCCGGGAGGGCTGCTGCTTGCGGCCGAACAGATAGCCGCGGCGCTCAACAAGCACGAATCAAGGGTTACGGTCTTTGTGCCGCATTACGCCATGTCTGGCGGAACGCTTGTGGCGCTTGCGGCCGACGAAATAGTAATGGACAGGCACGCCGTTCTGGGGCCTGTCGATCCGCAGATCGGACAGTATCCGGCGGTCTCGATAATAAAGGCCGTGAACGATAAACCTGTGGCGGAAGTAGACGACGAAACGCTCATACTCGCCGACATTTCGCGCAAGGCGATGGAGCAGACAAAACGTTTCGTCAAAGATCTGCTGATAGACAACATCTCCGCCGAGGAGGCCGAACGACTGGCGACCACCCTCACCGAGGGTCGATGGACCCACGATTATCCCATAAGCAGCGACGAAGCGGCTCGGCTGGGAATGTTCGTTTCCACCGAAATGCCCGACGAAATATGCGATGTAATGAAACTCTATCCGCAGACGGGACAACGGCGCCCCTCGGTGCAGTATGTTCCTCTTCCGTATCAGAAGAAGCCCGAAGGCAACGGAACTACCGGCCAGAGAATTCTGAACCGCTGATCTTTTTAAAAGGAGTGATAACATGATCTTTTCGAAACGCGGCATTGCAGTACTTTCAGTGGCGGCGATGTTCGCCCTTTTTGCGGTAGCGACGTCCTTTGCAGCCGACCGTGGCCCCGTAGTCACAGTGGGCGGAGAACAGGTTGGAGAACAGGAGTTCATCGACCTTACAGTACGCCAGAGCGGCGCCCAGAAAGCCATGGTCCCTTTTCTGCTCTCGCAGATGACGATGGAGCAGAGGATGGATATGGTAGATAAAATCACAGCGGCGTTACTGCTCTCACAGGCGGCGCAGGTCAGGGGAGTCAACCTGGATCCCGACGTGGCGACGGAGATACGCTGGACCGTGGCCAACATTCTGGCCCAGGCCTATATTTCCGAAATAGCCGCCGACTGGGATATGAGCGTAGAGGCCCAGAAGGCGTTCTACGAATCGCACAAAGATATGTACGTTGCCCCGCAGCAGGCCCATGTCAGGCATATTCTTGTCAAGACCGAGGAAGAGGCCACCGATGTGCTTCTGGAGATATACGCCCGCGACGGCGATTTCGGTCAGGCGGCGGCAAAGTACAGTCAGGATCCGGGAAGCGCCTCAAAGGGCGGCGATCTGGGATGGCTTTCACCCGGCGACACCGTTCCCGCCTTCGACGAACTTGTTTTCTCTCTTGAGGCCGGAGAAAAGGGAGGCCCGTTGAAAACACGTTTCGGCTGGCACGTGGTGGAAGTTCTGGACAAGCGCCCCGGAGGACAGCTTTCGTTCGAGGAAGCGGTTCAGGAGATACGCCAGGATATTCAGCAGTACTACCTGGACAGGGAGCTCGAGAATCTGGAAGAAAGGTTCAACGTGGAAGTAAACGAGGAGGTCCTTTCGACTCTGGGCGGTTTCCCGGCCCTCAAGGTATCCGAATAGTTTTTTGCGGGTCCGCCTTCCGGGGCGGACCCGCTTTTGTTATATCGTGAACAGTTCTCCTTTAAGTACTATCCTTCCCTGTCCTACTATTTCCACCCTGTTGCCGGAGGCCAGTCTTACGAGCAGTTCTCCTCCGCGGACCGACGCCTGGAACGCCCGAAAAGATTCCTTTCCCGTGACGTCGTTCCAGTAGGGCGCCAGCACCGTATGGGCGGAACCAGTTACCGGGTCCTCGTTAAGACCTTCCCAGGGACCGAAATATCTTGAGACGAAATCCCATTTCGACGACTCAGCAGTAACGATAACGCCCTCGTAGTCTGCGCCTCTTACCGCTTTAAGCATGGCGCCGAAATCGGGTTTCAGATCCATCACGGTTTGTTCTCCGGATACCCGCACAAGCAGCATAAGAGCTTCTCTCGCCAGTCGCACATCCTCGAAGCGTTCTATCCCCATGGCCGAAAGGACTTCGCCCGGAGCTTTCGTTTTTACAGGTCTGTCCATTGGGAAGTCCAGGAGTACGCCTTCCGGCTCCCGTGAAGCTCTTAGCGGGCCGCTTTTGCTGGAAAATCGTATGGTTTTGCCCGGGATCCCGATCTCGTCGAAAAGCACCAGGGAAGAAGCCAGGGTTGCGTGTCCGCAAAGGGGTACTTCCACAGCGGGGGTGAACCAGCGGATGGAGAACGCCGTTGTCTCCCTGTGTTCGCACGGAGTTTCCGGAACAACGAAAGCGGTCTCCGAAAGATTCATCTCCATTGCGATAGAGCGCATGGTTTCCTCCGTGCGGAATTCGCTGCAGAGGCAGACCGCCGCCGGGTTGCCCCCGAAGGGCTTGTCGGTAAATGCGTCCACCTGAAAAAGGGCGGGGTTTTTTCGCTGCGGCATGGGGCGCATCACTCTCCTTTACCTGGATATGGCCGTTTCGGCCAGTATATCACCGCATGGCCGGCGCGCAGATGATATCCTTTTCCATGATAAGGAATGGGGGATCGAAATGCTGCTTGAGAAGGAACGCTACGACATAGTGCGATATGGTTTGAAGATGCTGAGAAGCGGGTTGACCAGGGGTACCGGGGGTAACCTGAGCCGTCGCTCTGGAGACATGTTCGCCGTGACACCAAGCGGGGTCGACTACGAAAGCATGACCCCGGACCAGGTAATGGTGCTGCGGTTGAACGGCGAGGTGATAGAGGGCGAAGCTGCGCCTTCTTCGGAGTGGTTTTTGCACGCGGCCCTGTATGCCGACAGGCCCGGGTTCGGCGCCGTCGTTCACACACACGCGCCCTTTACTGCAACCGTTGCCTGCATGAGAGGAGAAATACCCGCCGTTCATTATCTTGTCGGTTTTGCTGGGAAAAAGGTTCCGCTGGCCGCCTACGCTACTTTTGGTACTCCCGAGCTGGCCGAAAATGTTGTAAAGGCAATGCGCGGTTTCAACGCCGTCCTTATGGCAAACCATGGCCTCGCGGCGGCGGACGCAGACCTGAGTCGGGCCTTCGCCGTTGCCGAAGAGGTGGAGTTCGTCGCCGAAATATACTACAGGACCCTCTGCGCCGGGCAGCCCTGCATACTGCCCGATGACGAGATGGAAAGGGTCATGAAGAGGTTCGAGTCGTACGGTTCGCGGAACGGTTCATGACCCCCTGAGTATCTGCTGCGCTTATGCGCCTATTTCAAAGACCTTGCCCGCGCCGAGCGGCTCAAAAGACTCTCCAAAGGCTTTCTGCAGGGCTATCTGAGCCCGCAGACCTGTGCAGTGACCCGAGGCCACCCAGTCAATGTCCATTTCGGAAAGGGCTTTGACGGTCTTGTCTATCCTTTCGGCGGCGGCTTCCACAAGATGGAAACCACCTATTACGCCGCATATTTTCTCGCCGGGGAAAGACGACTGAACATATTTGAGAATATTGACGATGCCGGCGTGGGAACATCCTGTGACGACGACAAGACCCTGGTCCCTCACCCTTACGACCACACTGATGTCATCGAGCATGGCGTCGGGAACCAGTTTGCCGTTTTCTATGGTGCACAGGGCCAGACCAGCATCCTCGAACGAAGTTACACGGGGGATTTCCCCGGTAGTCGTTACGCCGAAACCCAGCTGTACGGGGTTAGAGGCAAGCACAAGCGTTCCACCGGCTTCGCGAACGTATTCGGGTCCGTCATCTCTGGGTACCCCAACGTCCCTCAACCCCGGTTCCGTTATAAGGTTGGGCCTGAAAATCGAGGGATGCGCAACCACGGGCAGTTCGGTTTTACCTGTTGCCCTGATGAATTTAACAAGTCCCTGGGTATGATCGTAGTGACAGTGAGTCAGGACCACCGCGTCCACAGTGGCCGGATCCAGACCCGCCAGTTCTACATTGTGCATGAGCGCTTCGTGATAGGCCGCTACGTCTACGACTATCCTCTGGCTGTCGTCTCCCGAGTATGTTTCGATAAGGCATGAAAAACCGTGCTGCCCCCAGAAGGGGCTTTCGTAGGGCACGGAATCCTCTGCAAGTATGGTTACTCTTAGCGCGTCGACTGCTGATTGCATCATGATGTTGTCCTCCCTGATTTCCAAAGTGTCAGTCCGTGAAACGGCCTTTCATCTCCCGCCTGACCGCCTCGATAAAATCTCCCGCCGCCGGAGACGGTCTGGTCATAAGGCTTACGGAAACAAAAACCGCTCCCGACAACAGGATACCCCAAACGGGGGGCCATTGGCCAAGGGGTTTGATTCCAACCGCGTACATCCAGCCCGTAACGCATCCTCCCGCCACGATGCTCGAAAGGGCGCCGGCGGCCGTAGCCCGTTTCCAGAAAAAAGCGCCGAGGATAGCGGGCGTCTGCATCAGCAGACCCCCTGAAGCCATCGATGAGAGCACGGCGATCAGTCCGAATCTGAACTGGGCGAACACGAAACAGGCCAGTGTCAACAGAGGTATAAGAGCCTTGCAGAACCTCAGTTCCCTCTGCTCGTCCATATCGGGGGCGAAAGCCCTTACGATGTCGCGGCCGAACATGGAGCTGATGGTAAGAATTATGGAATTGAGCGTTGACACCGCGGCGGCCATAATGCTTATCGCCACGACCAGGGCAAGGGGCGCAGGGACCGCGGCCAGAATGAGCGGCATGGCGCTGTCCGCCTTTTCGACGCCCGGGAAGGCGACGGATGCAGACATCCCGAGAAAAACGCACAAAACCGTGTAGATCAGGCCGAAGACCGAAAAACCCATTATCATTTTCCGCAGGCTGGCCACGTTTCTGGAAACATACAGACGCTGGACTACCTGGGGGTTGGTGAGCGCAAAGAAGGCCCACGGCAGAGTCAGGCCGACAAAGACAGGAAGAGGCCATTTCATGGAAAGCATGTCGGGACGTCCGGCAAGGGTCGGGAGGGCTCCCTGGGGAAAGAATGTGTAATATACCCATCCCGCAAGCAGCAGGCTTGCCGCAAGCATAACCATGGCCTGCAGGGCGTCGGTGAGAGCGACCGACCGGAGACCCGCCCACCAGGAAAAAACGAATGCCGCAACTGCTGTTACGGCCGTTCCCCAGAAAAATGGAAACGCACCTTTTGAAAGTATCTCGACCAGGTAGCCCATACCCATCAGCTGGACCGACGCGTAGGGGATCAGCATCACCAGGCAGAGCAGGGAAGCGGCTGCGCCGGTTAGCGGGCTGCCGTATCGTACGGTGAGCAGTTCCGGAGGCGTTACGAGATTGAAAGCCCTGCCGGCCGCCCAGTAGCGGGGGGCGAAGAGAGCCAGAAGGAAAACGGTTCCCACAAGGTATGTGAGTTCGAACCCCAGAACCGCCACGCCGGATGTATATGAAAGCCCCACCAGGCCCACCATCATGAAGGCGCTGTAGGTGGTGGCGCTATATGTCATTGCCGACACAAAGCCGCCCACCGTCCTGTTAGCCAGGAAATATTCGGTCATGCCTTCTCCCACCTGGTTGCGTGTCTTCCAGGACAAAGCTGCGCAAAGGGCGAACCAGACAATCATGCCTCCGCCTATCAGCCAGGGGCTCATGGGTTTCCGCTTCCTTTTTCGGGCGTGTCCTTCCAGTTACCCGTATAGAAAAAGCCCAGGACCGTAACGGCGGCTGTCAGCGTTATCCAGAAGATGGCAAGGGCGAACGGGTAACGGCCGGCTTCTTTCAACAGGCCATAGGGGATCGCCATGTCGATAACGGCCGTTATCACAATGGCCGCAAGAAGAAGGCGTTCACGCCTTGACATTGTCGGTATCCCCTTTTCCTGCGCCCCGTGCTGTATGTTCCACTGCGGGGATAAAGCCTTTTTCCCTGAGGGCTTTTTCTATTGAGTCCATGGCCGCTTCGTCCTTTGCCTCCAGAGTGTGGAGATGAAAGCCGCCGGAAAGGTTGAGAAGCGGGTTCTGGCCCGTGCTCAACAGCAGATTTACGAAACGGGCGGCCTCCTCGCGGGTGGAAACGTCGATGTTGCCTCTAAGCTCGCCGTAGACCGGATGATCGACGATAACATCTACGACGCGGCCTCCGTTGTCGACTATTGCGCCAAGTTCGTCCGCTATGTCCTCCGGTTCGTGATGGACCGCTACTGTTTTTCTGAATCTGTGCGACCTGAGACGCAGGACGTAGCCTCTAGAGGTAGCCATCACGGGAAACCCCTTTTCCCTGAGAATGGCTATGTCCTGTACTACGGCCTGGCGGCTTACCCCCAGTTTCGCGGCAAGGCAGGCGCCGCTGTATGGTT
>CAZBLL010000086.1:0-6512 GCA_964492625.1 uncultured Synergistaceae bacterium | reverse complement strand
GTCGAGGTCCTCGGCTCCGCAGGGAAACAGGAATTTGAGCGACGCCACGTTATACAGGTCAACAAGCGGGTTTATAGACGGCGGGCAACCGCCCTTTACCGCACGCTTCGCCAGGGCTTCTATGGAAGATCGGTACCCCTTGGGCGCGCCAAACGCTTTGAACGCCTGCCTCCACGGAGCAAAAAACTGGCTTTCAGCAAAAACAACATTCTCAAGCCTCATAGCAGCTTTGCCCCGGGCCTCATCAAGCATTGCCGTCCCGTCCCAGGCTATGCTGTTGTTCATGTTACCTATGACCAATCCGCACACTCGAGTCTGGGGAAAAAGGTCTAAAACTTCGTCTGCTATAACAAATTTGCGCAAGGCAACGCCCTCCTTTGTGAGGTGTCAGACCTACACTTTTGACAAGACGGTCGCCCCTCCGCTCATGTCTGCTGATTGCGCCGGCTGGAAGCAGTAAGGGAAAAGAAAAAGTCAAAGCATCTTGTCAAAAGTGTAGGTCTGACACCTATAACCATCTCCAGGTTAATATCAAAATAGGCATGCACCAGTCTATGGCGCATGCCTATGATATCTTCCCACGGGACATCAGGATATTCTTTCCTTGTTTCTTCTGAAACCTGGTAAGCAGCTTCTCCGATTATCTCAATATCCTTGGTCAAGGATAACACCAATTGGCGATCTGTAAAAAGCTCTTCAAAAACCCTGCCTTTGGAAAACCCTATCGCCTCTTCGGCTGCATCAAGCATATGATACATTCTTATTTCGTCATTCCTGAGCATACTGCACCTCGGCCTCTTGCTGAACCTGCCGCCTGAAGTAGCGGCTAAGGTCTTCCGGGGTTCGAAGGTCGATTTTTCGTCCTCCAAACATCGAAGACAGTTCCCGTTCCATGCGAGCTATCCCCAAAAGGCCGGGCGCACAACCCGGCTCAAATTCCACCAGAAGATCTATATCGCTATCATCGCAAAAATCCTGGCGCAGAGCGGAGCCAAACACAGCCAACCGCGTTATACGTTTCTCGCGACAAAAAATCTTTATCAAATCTCCGGGAGGTTTCGAATAAGCCATAACTACACCTCCAAAAAGCTTCTCTGTTGCCTTGACTCAAGTAAACCAATCAAAACCGAGATCTCCGCCGGTAGGCGGATCTTCGACCTCTCCGCCGGCAGGCGGATTCGGGATGACAGACAAAAAGTGGTGTTTTGTCAAGAATGTAGGTCTGACACCTTTATTTTTTCCTGAACAGGCCTATTACGAATAGCAGGGCGACGGCGCCCACGAAAGCGGTGATAACAACGCCCAGGAGACCCTGCGTCCTGAGGCCTACGGCGTTAAAAATATATCCGCCCAGAATGGCGCCTATTATGCCTATGCCGATGTTGCCGAAGAATCCGTAACCCCTGCCCCTCATCGCCATACCGGCGAGCCATCCCGCAAATGCTCCAATCAGCAAAAACAGGATAAACGAAGTAACACCGATTCCGAGAATCATGGACAGATCACCTTTCTTTCAGGAAATATCCGGGGCTGCTCTGTTGTTATGCTTCCTCCTCCGCCGGTTCGTCCTCATCCGGGGCCAGAGAAAGCCATTTGCCCCAGTCCACCCTGGCGAATCCGCTGACCAGGTAGATAGAAATACCCGCCAGAGGCGCTTTTTCGCGCAGAACTATAATGAGCGTAAAAGCCAGCCCCCACAGGAAAATGGCGCGTTTCCTGTTGAGGTATCCCTTTTTAAGGGTCTTGAGGTTGCCAAAGGGTACATTGGAGATCATGAGCACGCCCGTACCGAGAGCGGCAATCACGGCCACAAGCGGATGCAGCACCCAGCCAGCCACCACGAAGGAAACCAGAAAATGTCCCGCTCCGGGGATCGGCAGCCCCTCGAACGGTCCGGACGAATGCTGCACGTTGAAGCGGGCCAGCCTCAGCGCACCGCAGACGGCGAAAAAGGCCGCGGCGAGAGCGCCTCCCACTCCGAGAAATCCCTTTAGATAAACCCCGTAAAAGATCATTGCAGGAGCTACTCCAAAGCTTATAACATCGGCCAGGCTGTCCAGTTCCGACCCAAATTCGCTTATGCCGCCCAGTTTGCGGGCCATTTTCCCGTCGAGGAAATCGAACACTACGGCCATGTACACCAGCCACGCTGCCGGGACAAAGGCGCCATGGAACGAAAGAACCAGCGAAAGCATGCCGCAGAGCATGTTGCCGCAGGTAATCATGTTGGGGATCAGCTTTTTCATCGGTATGTTTCTTACTCTTCTAGGCACAATTTACATCTCCAATCACTGTCTCTCCGGCCCTGACCCTGTCTTTCGTCCTGACCACAGGTTCAATGCCTTCAGGCAGATAAACATCTACTTTTGAGCCCAATTGTATCATGCCGAAACGTTCGCTCCGGGCAAGCTCGTCGCCTTTTTTAACACGGCAGACTATGCGCCTGGCCAGAAAGCCCGCTATTTGCAGGGTCATTCCGCGACCCTGAGGTGTTTCGAACCCCATGTAGAAACGTTCGTTGTATTCCGAGGCCTTTGGTTCAAAGGCCATCATTTTTCGTCCGGGGACGTACTGAAGGTAGGCCACCTCTCCAAAAGCGGGCATCCTGTTGACGTGAACGTCCAGCGGAGACATGAAGATGCTGACCACCCTGCACTTACCGGTAAAGGGATGCTCCGTTTCGAAAACGTCGACGACCCTTCCGTCGGCCGGGCTGACCCAGGCCGTTTCGCCGCCGTCGGCGCTGCGTTCCGGGTCGCGGTAAAACCACACAAAAAAACCGGTGGCGACAAGAGGAATAAAGGCCATCCAGGGCGGAAGGAAAACCAGCGCAGCAAGAGTTACGGCGGCCAGCACGGCTATGGCCCTCCGGCCGTCGGGAGCTATACGCAACATACTACTCCTCCTCTTCCTCGTCGGCGTGAATAACGCTTACGTCGGCAACGCCGTCGCCCTCATCGAGGCGAATTATGCGGTATCCGGTAGCTGTGCGGCTGAGTGTGGATATGTCACCAGCGTTGATGCGGACTACACGGCCCCTGTTGGTCATGACGATGATCTCGTCCTCGGGTGAAACACCCCAGGAGCCGGCCAGATCGCCGGTTTTACTGGAAACACTCATGGCTCTTACGCCGCCGCCGCCGCGATGATGGGCGGCGAACTCGTCGTAAGCCGTTCTCTTTCCCACCCCGCTGTGGCTTACCAGAAGAACGTTCCTTTCGGTAGACACCACGTTGCAGCCCACTACGACATCGTCAGCTCCCAGTCGCAGACCGCGAACGCCCCTGGCCTGTCTGCCCATGGGTCTGAACTCGGATTCGGCCGCTCTCAGGGCCTTGCCCTTGGCCGTAACCAGAAGAAGGTCGTTCTTTCCGCTGGTAAAACGCACCCTTGCTATTTCGTCGCCCTCGTCCAGTGACAGGATGCGCCTTCCGGCTCTGGTCAGTTTGCCCAGTTCTTCCGCAGGGAGTCTTTTGGCGACGCCCCTGCGTGTAAGGAAAAAGACAAAGCGCGCGCCGTGCAGCCGGCTGTCGCGCATGGCGACCACCGATTCGCCCCGCTCCAGTGGTATGAACTGGCTTACCAGCCTGCCCTTGCCCGTGCGTGGTTCGGGGATTACGTGTCCCTTTATGGCGAACACCCTGCCCCTTGTGGTGAAAAGGAACAGGTCCTGGTGCGTTGTGGTTACTGTCAGCATGGCGGCCTCGTCGCCCACCTTCGGGGTAGCGCCCTTGACGCCCTTGCCCCCGCGCCCCTGCAGCCTGTAGGTCTGCAACGGCATGCGTCTCAGGTAACCGTCGCGTGACAGCACCACCACTATCTCCTCTTCGGGGATCAGGTCCTCTATGGATATCTCGTCGACCGCGTCAACTATCGTGGTGCGCCTGTCGTCGGCGAAACGCTTGCGAACCTCCACTATCTCGTCCTTGACCACCGAATCTAGTATGGAAGCGCTCCCCAGTATGGAACGGTACCGTTCGATGTCGCCAAGCAGAGCGGCCATCTCTTCTTCCAGTTTGCGACGCTCGAGGCCGGTGAGTCTCTGAAGCCGCATATCCAGAATGGCCTGGGCCTGGCGGTCACTGAATTCAAGCTCCCCTACAAGGCCCTTTTTGGCCGCGGCCGGGTCTTTGGACCCCCTGATCAGGGCAATCACCTTGTCGATGGTATCAATTGCCTTGATGAGCCCCTCTACAATATGGGCCCGCTCTTCCGCCTTGTTCAGCCTGTGCTGCGTGCGCCTGCGAACGACGTCGCGGCGGAAATCGAGGAAGATGGAAAGCATTTCCTTAAGCGGCAGTTCTTTGGGCTCACCGTTTACGAGAGCCAGGTTGATGACGCCGAAAGTCGTCTGCAACTGGGTCCGCCTGAAGAGCTGCCTCATGGTCACTTCCGGGTTGGCGTCGCGCGAAAGCTCCAGCACGATGCGCAACCCCCTGCGATCGGATTCGTCCCTGAGGTCGGTGATGCCGTCGAGCACCTTGTTCTGAACACCCTTTGCGATGGCCTCCAGCAGGTTCGACTTGTTGACCATGTAGGGTATCTCGGTAATGACTACGGAATTCTTGCCCCGCCTGCCCTCTTCCTCGTGGGCGCGGCCCCTTACTATGAGTTTGCCCCTGCCCTTGCGGTAGGCCTCTACTATGCCTTCGCGGCCAAGGATAATGCCGCCGGTCGGGAAATCGGGTCCGGGCAGCACCGACAAAAGGTCGTCTACTTCAGATTCGGGTTTATCGAGCAGAAGACACAGCGCGTCCGCCACCTCGGTAAGGTTGTGCGGCGGGATGTTGGTGGCCATACCTACGGCTATACCCGTTCCGCCGTTCAGGAGGAGGTTGGGCAGCCTTGCGGGAAGCGTCAGGGGCTCTTCCAGCGAATCGTCGAAATTGGGTCCCCATTCCACCGTGTCTTCGTCTATATCCATAAGCATCATTTCGCCCGAAGCCGACAGCCGCGCCTCTGTATACCTCATAGCCGCAGCGCGGTCGCCGTCGATGGAGCCGAAGTTGCCCTGGCCGTCGACCAGCGGCTGTCTCATGGAAAAATTCTGCGCCATCCTTACCATGGTGTCATAAATGGCGGAGTCGCCGTGGGGATGGTACTTACCCATGACCTCGCCCACCACACGGGCCGACTTCTTGTATGACTGGTTCGACTTGAGCCCCAGGCCCATCATGCCGTAGAGCACGCGGCGCTGCACGGGCTTGAGGCCGTCGCGGGCGTCGGGCAAAGCGCGGCCCACGATCACGCTCATGGCGTAATCAAGGTAGCTGTGTTTGATTTCTTCCTCCAGCGGCAGTGGAATGACCTTGCCGAAAGGCAGCTCGCCGGAACGTTTTTCCATAGGGCTTATCTCTCCTTTTTGCTTCGGTCACAACAAAAGCGGCGGACCGGTTCACCGCCGCCTGATAACATGCAAAGAACTGTAAAATCTCGGGTGGTTGTGTTTTCGCACCTTTGTTGCTATTTTACACCAAAACAGGCTTACAGGCTCTATTTCTACCACCGGTTCACATGCAGGCAACCCGGCTCCACGCCCTTGTGTGGATCCCTCGTCTCGGCGGGGAACCCCAAGGCCGCCACTCCCAGAACGTTTACGCTTTCCGGAATGTCCAGAACGTCCCTCAGCGCCTTTTCTCTTGCCGGATCGTGCCGGACCCCAAGCCATACCCCCGCCAGACCCATTGCGTGGGCGGCCAGAAGCAGGTTCTGCATGGCGGCGGAACAATCTTGCTCCCAGTACATGGCCGCAAGTTCGCTTCTCGAGGAGTCGGCGCAAACAACCACCGCCAGCGGCGCCGAGTATAGCATGCGGCCGCGGGCAGTTGATTCGTCAAGGTTTTTGAGCACCTTTGGGTCGTCCACCACCACAAGGTGAGCGGGGCGCGAATTTCCGGCGCTTGGCGCAGCCAGGGCGCATTCGATCATCGACTCCACCATCTCCGGTTCTACAGGTGTGTTTTTGAAACGCCTGATGCTCCTGCGGCCACGGATAATCGCCAGTACATCCCCGTTTTCCAGAGATTCACGCAAGACGAAACACCCTTTCGTCAAAACATCGTATGTTTATCATTATAATGCTATGATGAGTAGGTAGAAAGGTATCTGGAAGGAGGAACGGACATGCCGAACAAGGTGGCCATACTGGTGGAAAACGATTTTCACGACGTGGAATTCTGGTATCCCTACTACAGGATGCAGGAGGCCGGTTACGAATCGCTTGTCGTGGCCCCGGCGGCGCCCAAGATATACAGGGGAAAATACGGCACCACCGTTGAGGCGACATACGACGCGGAAAGTCTGGAAGGAAAGTCGCTTCGGGGCGTTGTTATTCCCGGGGGCTGGGCGCCGGACAAACTGCGGCTGTCGCCGGGTATCGTCAGGCTGGTCTCCAGAGTCTACGAAAACGGAGGAGTGGTGGCCGGAATATGCCACGCGGGCAGCCTGCTGGTTTCGTGCGGTATAGTGGCCGGGAAAACGGTTACCAGCTACCCCAGCCTGAAGGACGACCT
>CAZBLL010000085.1:0-6569 GCA_964492625.1 uncultured Synergistaceae bacterium | reverse complement strand
GGGAATGAACGGCGACAGCACCGCGCCCTATTTCATAGCCAATGTACTGAGGGAGGCCATTTACCGGGGCGTTCTCGAAGAGGGGGAGCCCCTTCACCAGGCGCAGATATCCCACACTCTGGGTGTCAGCCCAATTCCGCTCCGTGAAGCCCTGCGCCTGCTTGAAACAGAAGGGCTTGTGAGCTTTCAGGGCTACAGGGGGGCCGTTGTAACTACGCTTTCGCTGGAAGAGGCCCGTGAGCTGTACGAAATGATCGCGGCGCTGGAAACCGGCGTGCTGCGTATAGCCTTCCCCCGGATAACTCATATTGTCATAGAAGACGCCGAAAGGGTGCTGGAGGAGATGGAGATCGAAGAAGACTGCATCAGATGGCGCGACCTCAACCTTATGTTCCACACCCTTTTCTACGAGCCGGCGGACAGGCCGTTGACGCTTGACATGCTGGCCCGGCTCAGGCGAAAGACCGACCGTAACATACGCATTCATCTGGCTTCCATGAAACAGGAATCGCAACGGCAGCACAGGGAGATACTTTCGGCTGTAAAGGCGGGCGATCTTGAAACCGCCGTAGCGGCGCTTTCAAGACATCTTGCCTATACATCCAACGACTTGCAGTCGTGTATGAGGATGGCGGGAAAAGCAGCTGGCAGCTGACAGCGCCCAGCGGACAGAAAAGAATAGAGCCGTAAGACGTCAAATGGCAGAAAAACCAGTTGGCAGCTATCAGCTGGCAGCCATCAGAAAAAGCTTGTCATTTCGAATGTTCGCGTGTTTTGCGAACAGAGGAATCTCGGGCCCTGCTTTGATTTTCCCGTTTACGCTCTTTTGCCTTGTGGCTCACGATTCGCGTCCCCCGTCTAACGTCTAACGGGCCCGGCCCTTTCTGACTGCTGCTAGCTGTATGCTGTCGGCTGTCTTCCGGGGAGTGATCATATTTGAGAAAGAAGATTTGTGTAAGGCTGATTGCGGCTGTCATGCTTGTTTGTGGCTCCTGCGCATGTTCGTATGCCGAGCTTCCGGTCGCGCTCGAGGATGTCCAGGCGGCGCAGGACCGGGTGCAGGATACGGCTTTCGAAACGCCGCTTGTGGAAGAGGATTATTTCAGCAGGCTATGTGAGGCCAGGGTGTTTCTTAAACTCGAAAGCCTGCAGCATACCGGGTCCTTCAAGGTCAGAGGCGCCTACAACAAGATTGCTTCCCTTGCCCCGGAAGAACGGGCCAGGGGGGTCATAGCGGCGAGCGCCGGGAACCATTCGCAGGGTGTGGCCCGGGCGGCGAAACTGTTCGGCATACCTGCAACCATCGTCATGCCAGTCACCACACCAGAAACAAAACTTGAGGCCACAAAATCCTTTGGCGCCGAAGTGGTCCTTTACGGTGAGAATTTTGATGAATCACTGGCCAGGGCTCTTGCGATGCAAAAAGAGACCGGCGCTACGTTCGTCCACGCCTACGACGACCCGTATACCATAGCGGGGCAGGGGGTCATTGGTCTTGAGATCATGGAAGCATTGCCGGAAACGGATATAGTGTTTATACCTGTGGGCGGCGGTGGGCTGGCTTCGGGCATCTCGGTGGCCATTAAAGGCCTGAACCCGTCCGTAAGGATCTACGGAGTGGAGCCCGAAACAGTTCCCTCGATGACACGGGCTTTCGAGCGGAGCGGTCCGCATCAGGTGAAGGTGGGCGACACTCTGGCCGAAGGGACGGCGGTAGGCAAATCGGGAGAACTTACCTACACTATCCTGCGTGAATTGCTGGAAGGCATCATTACTGTTTCCGAAGACGACATATCCCGGGCCGTCTATCTGCTGCTGATGAAGGACAAGGTTCTGACCGAAGGCGCCGGGGCGCTTGGCTCTGCCGCCCTGTTAAGCGGCAAGGTCGACGTCAGCGGCCAGAACGTGGTCCTGATAATCTCCGGCGGCAACATCGACAGGAGCGAGCTTGTCGAACTGCTGGAAAGAGAAAAAGAATAAGGAAAATACAGTTGACAGCAGGCAGCAGACAGAAAAACAGGAAACAGGAAACAGGAAACAGGAAACAGGAAACAGCGCGCAGCTTACAGAAAAGAATAGAGCCGTAAGACGTGAGACGTGAGACGCGAATCGTGAGCCACAAGGCAAAAGAGCGTAAACGGTCAACGGTGAACGGGAAAAATCAGAGTCGGACCCGAGATTCTTACCCTCCGCTTCGCTCGGGGTGACAAAGGCTCTTTCGGCCATCTGACGTCCGCCATCCTCCATCGTTACCTGGCCCCTGTTTTTTCTGCCGACTGTTAGCTGCGCGCTGATCGCTGCCTTACTGTACCCTCCACCAGTGAATATCGCCGAAGCCGCCAGTCTGCTCCATAAGTATCATTTCGTTGGCGTCCTTGATCCTGATGCCAAGCCTGCCGTGTCCGCGTGTGTGCCCCTTTGGCACGTCGCCCCAGGAGAGGTTGAGGCGGTTTTTGGTTACATGGCCGTTGGCCACGTTTACCCATGTGCCGTCCCCGGCCTCGCCCAGCCACCATACTTCGTTGCCGTTCTGGTGGATGTAGTAGATGTCGTCGTTGTTGCCTTTCCATTTGCCTGTCAGGTTCCACGCCATGGCGGAACCGGCAACGCAGACTACCAGAAGAGCCGCAAAAAACAGAATCAGGCTGCTTTTTCTCATTTTACTCATCCTTTCATCGCGCAAGTTTTCGGCCTGCCGCGTGTCAGGGGCAAAGCTGCTTCCGGGTATGTTAATATATGCCGACCGATAAATATTATCATAAAGCGCTGAAGGATGAATATACCACTATGCGAATCCGGGCAAAGCGATACTATGGAATAAATCTCCAGAACCAGTGTTTCTTGCGTATGGCCTTTCGGATATCGCCTATCCGGTTCTCCGTTTCCCTTACCCCCGCCTCAAGAAATTTATCGAACTCCAGAAACTCGCTCCAGTGATAGGTTTCGAGGTCCGGGTGTATCGCCACGTCTGCTTTGGAGGCCTGTTCCCGGGCTATGTACATGCCCCGTATCAGGTCACAACGGCGCATTATACTTATCATACTGGCTTCTTCCATGGGAGCCATGGCGGAAGGGTCCACCGAAACCGCTATCACCACGTCCGCGCCCATCGCAATCGCGGAATCCACGGGAATGGGTTCTATAACGCCTCCGTCGGTTATAAGGCGGGGTCCGTCGCTTTCGGGGGGGAGATATCCGGGAATAAGAGCGCTGCGGAGAACCGCTTTTCGCATATTGCCTTCCCTTATCCGCAGGGCTTTTCCCGTGTTGAGGTCGGCGGCTACGGCGCAGAATGGTATGCGCGCGTCTTGTACGGATCCCTTTTCGAGCAGTCTGGAAAGAGCCTTTCGAAGAACCCTGGGCTTTAGTATCGACGAGCGTGAACCCATGGAACTGTAGTATATACGCCTTGCTATCGTTCTTGCGAAACGCTGCAGAAGGGCTGGTTCTTCTTCCTCCGGAACTATATACTGCAGGCCGAGGGCTTCGTAGTCGACGTTCTTGAGGAAATCCCTGAAACGTTCGGCTGCGTCTGCGGCGTCGGGATTCTGTGCGTACATGGCGCCGACTATGGCGCCCATGGACGTTCCGGCTATCATGTCTATCGGTATCTTTTTTTGCTCAAGGACCCTGAGGACGCCGAAATGGGCGATGCCCCTCGCTCCTCCTCCTCCAAGGGCCAGACCGATGCGCGGCATTACATTCACCCTTTCTTTATGGGGTGTCTTCAGTGTATATATAACACGTTACCCGCCGTTACCGAACAGCGTGTTCAGGGGATCACGCCAGAACAAGGCGGCTAAAAAGAAAGAGGTGGTTGGTTTGCGCATTGTCATGGGCATCCTGGGAGTGCTCGTCGCCCATTTCGTGGTAATAAGGATCCATCAGAGAAGCAGGTTGGGTCTGTGGGCCTCCATAGCCGTTACGGCCGTGATAATGGCAGTTTTTACATATTTTGCTACCTGGTATCAGCCCTCGGTCGAGCTCTCCGAGGTGGATGCCAAAATGGCCGAAATGGCTGCGCGCAGGATTTTCCTGATCTGCGGAGAGGTCGCGGGTATAGGCTGGTACGCCTGGAAAAGCCTTTCTACGGGTTCGAAGCGCTAAGGGGAACGGGTTCGGGCATCACAGGGAAGGCCTGGTCGAAAGATGCAAAAACGAACCCCATTGCTCGCAGCCCCTCTATGATAATGGGCAGCGCTTCCAGTGTCCGGTTGAATCCGTCGTGCAAAAGAATGATTGCCCCAGGGGCTGAGTTAGCCAGCACCGACCGGGCAATCTTTTCAGGGGTGTCGGCGGAAACGTCGCACCCGTTAAGTGTCCAGAGCACAAGATACATACCTTTTTCATCGGTTATCCGGAGCACCTCCTGGTTCCAGTGCCCGCCGGGCGGGCGGAAGAAACGTGGACGCACTCCCGTAATCGATTCTACGGCCTGATTGCAGAATCTTACCTGTTCCTCTATCGCTTTTTCGTCAAGGTTTTGAAGCCTGGGGTGTGACCACGAGTGGTTGGCTATCGTGTGCCCTTTTTCGTGTATCAGCCTCAGGAGGTCTGGGTTCTCTACGCAGCGAAGTCCTACGACAAAGAACGTAGCGGGCGTTTTGTACTTGTCAAGAATCTCAAGCAACGGTAGAGTATGCCAGCGATGAGGCCCATCGTCGAAGGTGAGCAACACCACAGGTGTTTTGGTGAAGAAAACAGTGACCGGTTCCCGGGTGGATATTGCTTGCGCCGGGAGTACTGCGAAACATAGAACAAGGCAGACGGCAAACGGTGCGATCATTCGTTTCAAGGAAATTAACCTCCAGAAGCCCTTTCGCAAGATAATACGTCGCAAAACGACCCTTGTCAATAAACTAAAACAGTTACAGGAATCACTCAGGAGCAAGGCGGCCTTGCCGTGGTTCCGGAAGTTTTTGCGTTTCCCCTTTTCCCCGACGACATGAATACCCCAATGGGCCTCAATTGCGGTACGTTGTCGCAGATTATCTTGATTGCGGAAGCAATCGGCACCGAAAGTATTGCGCCCGGTACTCCCCAGAGCCATCCCCATAGCAGCAGCGACATAAGGATGGTTACGGGGCTGAGGTTCAGCCGGTCTCCCATGATCTTGGGCGAAATAAAACCGCCTATGATCTGCTGCAACACCAGCAGACATACGGCAATAATTATCGCAGGTCCTATATCCGGCAGAAACTGCGCCAGTGCTGTAAGTACCGGAGGGATGGCGGCCACAAACGAGCCCAGCGTGGGGATGAAATTCAGCAAAAAAGTGAGAACGCCCCATGTGATGGCGAAGTCCAGCCCCATGAGCGCAAAAACGCACCAGGCCAGGAAACCGGTAACCAGGCTTATCAGGAACTGCAGGAAAAGGTAGCAACTGATCTGACTGGATATGCAGCGCACTACGTTCCGCACTCGCGAACCCGTTTCGGTGGAAAATGCAAGGTTGATCTTGCTGTCGGAAAAAACCCCTCCAAGCAGCAGGAAAACCAGAAAAAGGACCACAAGAATCAGGTTCGACAGGAAACTCATCAGCAGGCCCGAAAAGGCCAGAACCTTTTGCCCCACGAACTGCCCTATCGAAACGCCTTCCCACCATTTTGTCGGTATGTCAAGATTCCCGAGGGCCGAAACGGCAAATGTCTGAATGCGTTCGTAGTAGCGGGGGTAGGCTTCGGCCAGCGACGCAACCCGTGTGTTGAGAAAAAGTATAGATATAGTGCACAGGGCAACGAAAACGGCCACCACCAGGACGGTGCTCACGGAGACCGGTATTTTTCTGGCCGAAAGGAACCTTACGGCGGGGGCGAAAAGGAAATAGAGCAGCCAGGCGATCACAAGGGGAAGGAATACGCCTTTCGCCTCCCTCAGAACCGCCCCCAGCAGAACAATGGCTATCAAACCGGTAAAGGTAACAAGGACCCTTTCGTAACGCACAGGCAAACCTCCTTTTGGGGCTATTGAGCGCGCGCCATTATAAGCACTTCAGGAGCTGCTATCGGCTGCAAATACATGTTCGGCGTCATGCTCCTTTTTCGGGCGGGTTGATCGGAATCATCTGAAACTGGTGCGCATCGAGGTCGCACCAGAAAAGGTTCTTCATAGGAGCATCAATTCCGGCGAGGAAACGTATGGCCTCCGAGGCCTGTAGCGAAGCAATGAAGGAAGCCGTAAAGGGCGGGTTGCCGGTTTGCGTTTCCACGCCATGGTCAACGTTTTTTTCTGAGAACTCCCACGGGGCCGCGTCCGCGGGTCCCAGAACGCACGCCTGGCCCCAGAATCCGCCTATGGCGCCGTGCACCATCGGGATACCTGTTTTTTGGCACGCCTGTTTCAAAAGGCTGCGGGCGCTGTTGCTGTCCAGGGCGTCTAAGGCGACATCGCATCCCGATATAACAGAAAACGCGTTGTCTTGCGTAAGGTAATCGCACAGGCAGGTAGCCTCCACAGCGCCGTTGATCTCATTTACCCTTTCGGCGGCCACTTCGGCCTTGGGCCTGCCGCTATCCTTTTCTTTGCACAATACCTGGCGGTTCATGTTGTCGGCTGGGAATCGGGCACCG
>CAZBLL010000084.1:0-6597 GCA_964492625.1 uncultured Synergistaceae bacterium | reverse complement strand
AAGGTGTGCTGCAGGAGAAGGAAACTACCGTAGTCCCGCTGACGGGGTCGGGCCTGAAAACACCTCGTTAGCATACATTCCCGTCGCTCAGGCGACGACCGGAGGCGATGACCCCCCCGTGCAGAAAAAACCGCGAGAAGTACAGGCCGAGGTACTCCACGAAGCCGTCAAGGGTCTTTTCATGAAGGCCAACACTTCCATAGGCCAGGATGTTTACAACGCCCTGGTCCACGCCCGCTACCGGACAGAGGATTCCCCTGTCGGTCAGAGTGTTCTGGACCAGATCATAAAGAACCATGATATAGCCCGCGAAACGGGCCTGCCCATTTGCCAGGACACCGGTATGGCGGTTGTTTTCGTAGACCTGGGGCAGGAAGTGCGCATAACGGGAGGGGCCTTCGAGGATATTATCAACGGGGCCGTGGCCGAGGCATGGGAAGAGGGGTATTTCAGGCGTTCGCTGCTTGACGACCCTCTTTTCGACAGAAAAAATACCGGCGACAACACCCCCGCAGTGATACATTTGCGAATAGTTCCGGGCGACCGCGTGGCGATTGCGGTAACGGCCAAGGGTTTCGGGAGCGAGAACATGAGCGCTCTCCGCATGTGCACGCCCGCCGAGGGACCAGGAGGAGTAAGGAAATTCGTGGTGGAAACCGTTGTGAAAGCGGGTCCCAATCCCTGCCCGCCCACGATCATCGGCGTGGGAGTGGGCGGGACCATGGAACTGGCCGCCCTCAACGCCAAGCGCGCCACAATGATCCCGGTGGGATTAAGGCATACCGATGCACGTTACGCCCGGCTTGAGGAGGATATCCTCTCGGACATAAACGCCTCCGGAATAGGTCCCGCAGGTCTGGGAGGCAGGACGACCTGCCTGGACGTGCATATAAGACACGCACCGGCGCACCTTGCTGGGATCGCCGTAGCCGTTAACGTCTGTTGTCACGCCGCCCGCCACGCGGCCATGACGATCTGAGGTGTTTGCCAGATGAAAAACGTATCCATAGCTCCTCCCATGACAGAGGAACAGGCAAGAGCCCTGAGGGCGGGCGACAATGTTTCGATAACCGGAGCTATCTACACCGGACGCGATACCGCTCACCGACGAATGATCGATTTGCTGGCCGCCGGCGAAGAGCTGCCTTTCGACATAGAAGGTCAGATAATCTACTACGTGGGGCCTTCTCCCGCTCCTCCCGACAGGCCGTGCGGCTCCGCAGGGCCTACCACCAGCGGCAGAATGGATCCTTTCGCGCCGGAGCTCATGCAAATGGGGCTCAGGGGGATGATAGGCAAGGGCAAAAGGTCGGCCGGGGTCGTCGAGGCCATGCGCGAGCACGGCGCCGTCTATTTTGGAGCTGTGGGAGGAGCAGCGGCCCTGATAGCCGGATGCGTGGAGTCGGTGGAAACGGTCGCGTGGCCCGAACTGGGCCCGGAAGCAGTCATGCGCTTCAAGGTAAGAAATTTTCCCGCCATAGTCGTCATCGATTCTTTGGGGACCAGTCTTTACGAAACGGAACCGCCCAAATACAGAACTGAACGACCACAAGGAGATGAAGCGCCGTGACGCCCCGATTCGATACCAGAGAACTGCTTGAAAAGGCGGCCAGGCCCGCCGAAGAAGCCATGAAACTGCACCCCTTCTATAAGGGCAAGGTGCAGGTTGCCCTTAAATGCCCGGTGCGGAACGTCGACGATTTCGCCGTGTGGTACACGCCCGGCGTCGCCGCTCCGTGCAGGGCTATCCAGGACGATGCGTCGCTTTCCTACAGCTACACGAACCGGGCCAACACCATAGCCGTTATAAGCGACGGCACCAGGGTGCTGGGACTGGGAGACATAGGACCGGAGGCGGCCATGCCCGTGATGGAGGGCAAGGCGCTGCTTTTCAAGTACCTGGGCGGGGTGGACGCGGTCCCGCTGTGCCTGGACGCCTCGGACCCCGACAGGTTCATAGACACCGTAATGGCGCTGCAGCCTTCATTCGGTGGAATAAATCTGGAGGATATAGCCCAGCCCAAGTGTTTCCGCATTCTCGACGAACTCCGGGAGCGCATGGATATCCCCGTATGGCATGACGATCAGCAGGGAACGGCGGCAGTCAACGTGGCGGGGCTTTTCAACGCCCTGCGGGTGGTGGACAAGAAGATGGAGTCTGTCCGTATAGTGCTGCTGGGGGCGGGCGCGGCCAATATCGCAACCGCCAGGCTGCTGCTGGCGGCCGGAGCCGACCCGGACAACCTTGTTCTGGTGGACAGCAGGGGCGCCCTTCACGAAGGGAGGACCGACCTCGACGGTCAGCCCGAGAAGCTACGGTTCGCCGAAACCACCAACGCCAGGGGATGCACCGGGGGCCCCGAAGAAGCCATGAAGGGGGCCGATGTGGTTTTTTCGTACACTAAACCCGGTCCAGACGTAATACAGAAAGAATGGGTGGGTTCGATGGCGGAAGGATCGGTGATATTCGCCTGCGCCAACCCCGTACCAGAGATATGGCCCTGGGACGCCAAAGAAGCAGGGGCGGCGGTCGTGGCGACCGGCAGGTCCGACTTCCCCAACCAGGTCAACAACTCGCTGGGCTTTCCGGCCATATTCCGGGGAGCGCTGGATGTGCAGGCCCGGACAATTACCGACGCCATGTGCATAGCTGCGGCCCGTGAACTGGCCGACTGTGCTGTTGAAAAAGGTGTTTCGGCCGATTATCTGATTCCCACAATGGATGAGGGATGGGTCTATCCGCGCGTGGCGGCGGCTGTGGGTGAGCAGGCCGTCACAGACGGTGTGGCCCGATATCCGATGGAAAAAGAAGCTATACGGCATCGGGCCGAAGGCATAATAAGCGCCTCTCAGAAGATGGCGCAAAGCCTTGTGGAGGAAGGCTTCATTCCCCTTCCGTAGGGGGCGATGAAGCCGCGGGAGGCTCCATGGCCTGGGCCGGTTCGCTTCTGGGCAACGATATTTTCGTGCTGAGCGTCGCCGTGCTCTCGGGCCTGGCGCTGGGCCGCCTGCGCTGGGGCCGGGTGAGCCTTGGGGTCTCGGGGACGCTTTTCACCGGTCTGGCTCTGGGTCTGCTGGGTCTTTCGGTTTCGCGGGCCTTTTTCTCGTGGAATCTGGTGGTGTTCGTCGTCAGCGTGGGACTCCTGGCGGCCGAGGATGTCGTGCTGTTCCTTAAACAGTGGGGATTGCGTTTCGTGCTTCTGGGCGTTGCGGTAACGGCTACGGGCGCTCTGTCCACGTTTCTTTTCGCGCTGCTCGCAGGTGGGGGCATCCATCCCCATGTGGTGGCCGGAACATATGTGGGTGCTCTTACCAGCTCTCCAGGGCTTGGTGCGGCAGTCGAGGCGGCCGGGGACGCAGGTCTTATAACCGCCGGTTACACGATAGCCTATCCCTTCGGTGTTCTGGCCGTGGTTCTTTTCGTCCAGCTGGTTCCGGTACTGGCGGGAATAGATGTGGCCGGGGAACGCGAGGAACTCAAACGTTTCATCAGCGCGGCGAAGGGTGACCGGAAGACGCCTCCCGCCTCCACGGCCTTTTCGCTTGCCTCGTTTGTGGCATGTGTGGTTTTCGGCATGCTCCTGGGGTCCGTGGCGCTGCCGGTTCCCGGGCTGGGCGGAATTTCCCTGGGAAGCACCGGGGGAGCTCTGGTGGTTTCACTTCTGGCCGGAGTGGCCGGGAGGATAGGTCCCCTTGAAATGAGAATGAACAGAAACGTCCTTTCGGCCCTGCGTGTTTTTTCACTGGCCTTTTTTCTGGCGTCCGTGGGCCTCATGTCGGGCCCGGCCGTGCTTGAAGTGTTCCGTTGCGACGGTTGCGCCCTTCTGTTGATAGGCGCCGCCACGGCCGTTCTGTCGCTTGCTGTGGGCTACCTGCTGGGGCGCAGGCTGTGGAAACTCAACTGGATACTTCTGGCCGGCGCCATATGCGGCGCAATGACAAGTACGCCGGGGCTTGGGGCCGCCATAGACGCCACCGGTACCGAGGACTGCGCGGCCGGGTACGGCGCCACATATCCGGTGGCGCTGTTCTGCATGGTGCTTTTCACCACCCTGCTGATAGCCGTAACGAGGCTGCTGTAGCCGTGCATACCGTTCCCGTTATTCTCGACTGGGCGTTTTTCTTCGTTCTTGCGCTTGCTCCTGTCGTGATAGTGCTCTGCTGTTTCCGCGCCGGGAGAGGACGATGAACGCGTCCTATCTGCTTTACAGTCTTTCGGCTTTCGGGCTGTACACGCTGGCGCTCATCCTGCTGGCGGGCCAGGCTTTCACATGGAGAGAAACGCGCACTCTCTTTTACGTGGGAAAACGCAGGTTTTCTCTCGTGTCCTCGGTAGCCACCTTCTGCGCTACCTGGATGAGCGGCGCGTCCCTCGTAGGCTGCACCATGTATCTCTACCTTTCCGGTTACGAGGCCTTTACCGGCTCGGTGCACGGCTGGCTGCTGGGCCTCGTCTGTCTTCCATTCATAGTGTTGAGGCTGCGGAAAAGACCTGTTCTTTCGCTGCCCGAATGGCTCTCCGTCGAGTACGGGGACACCAGACTGCGCACCCTTTCGGCGCTCAGCCTGGTACTTGCCTACACCTTCTATATAGTCATCCAGTTCCTGGTCTTCGCCAAGGTGGTGGGCTACATGCTCGACATCACCTATCCCCTTGCTTCGGTACTGGTGTATCTCTTTGTGCTGTACACGACTTTCGGCGGCATGCCGTCGGTGGTTCGCAGCGATATGCTGAACATGGCCGTGATCCTCGTCGGCGTTTCCGTCGCGGGGTGGCTTATCTACTGCGAGGCGGGCGGACTGGGCGCCATTCACGCGGAGGTTTTCAGGCGCGATCCATCGATGCTCGCCATAACGTCGCGGGAGGGGCTTCTGTTCACTCTGGCCATGATGCTGGGCTGGGGTTTCGGCGTTGCGGCCAACCCCCAGTACGCCATACGCATAATTTCCGCGCGCTCCACGCGCACGGCGTGGCGGATGCTTGGAGTTACGGGTCTTATCGTGGGATGGATATATGTCTGTATTACGGTTATAGGGCTGGGGGGAAGGGCCCTCCTGACCATGAATATACCGTTCGGCCAGGAGGCGGGGTTCGCCCAGCTGTTTTCGACTGTGCTTACCCCGTTGCCCGCAATGCTGCTGCTGCTGGCGGTGCTGGCGGCGTCGGTGAGCACGGCGAACAGCGAACTGCTTCTTGCTGCGTGCTCGTGGTGCTACGACGTAAGGGGAGAAAGCCGCAGGCCGGAACAGGACCCGCTGATGGAAGACAGGTTCATATTCCACAACAGGATAGCGATTACCATAATTTCCACGGCCGCCCTCATAATAAGCTTCTTCAACCTCCCCGGTATCCTGATACTGGGAAGATACAGCTGGTCGGTAGTGGCCATATGCTTTCTGCTGCCCCTCTACTCTCCGCTGCGGCCATCGGGAAAAGGGCTTTTCGCAGCCATAGGGTCGGCGCTGATTCTGCATACGCTACTGGTCGTATTCGGCGGGCAGTTGCCCGAGATAGCCATGCTGTATTCGCTGCTTCTGGAAGCCCTTTTGTGGGCCTGTGCGGCCAGGGGCGGCAAACGGTGAAGTCTTCTCGGATGGAGCTGTGGATAAAGAGCGTAATCATCCCTCTCGCCCTGATCCTGACGCTCGGTATTACTGGCGCTTCGCTTTTTGTGGAGTACCGCGAAAGGGTCCAGGAGGTGCAAAGCAGCCTTTCGGCCATGAGGACCAGACTTTCCGGCGCTACGGAAGAGGATGTGCTTGACGCGCTGAAGGGGCTTCCCGTGATCCATGCCGGGGTCGACGGAACCGGCAACGAAACTTTGGGCCTGACGCCCGACAGCGGAAAGATAGTTCAGGAGGTGCTCTACAGCCAGAGGCACGTCATCGTGGTTGGCATGATCGGTATGCTGTTTGCCCTGGAACTTTCGATTTTTATGGCCCACGTGCTGACGCGCCCGGTCAAGCGGCTTGTATGGGGATGCGAGCGCATAAGCGAGGGAGATTGGGTGCATTTCCCCGAGCACGCGGCGCAGTCGTCGGAAATGGGAGCGCTTTACGAATCTTTCAATGCCATGGTCGACCGCCTGAGGGAATGGCGCAAGGTGGAAGACGAGGCGTCGAGGATCCAGCGCATGGCCGCTTTCGGCCAGATGATGGCCGGCATATCTCATGAGATCAAGAACCCGCTGGCCAGCATGAGAATACACCTCGATCTAATCAGGGAGCATATAAGGGGCGAGGGAGCGGAGGACTGGGGCATCATTTCCGGCGAGCTGGACAGGCTCAACGCGATAATGTCGGAAATGCTGAACTTTGCCCGGCCCCATCCGCCGATGCCCGAGGAAGTACGTTTCGACTACCTGGAGGGGTGGTGCCGAAGGATGGTGGGCGCACAGCTCTCCAGACAGTCGGTTGAATGGAAGGTCGCCGCACCTGAGGGGGACAACATCATCTGGGGCGATCTGGCCCAGCTTCAGCAGATGATGCTGAACCTCGTGATGAACGCGCTGCAGGTGCAGCCCGGGGGCGGGTTCATAGAACTGGGTTACGACCGGGTGGAAGGCGGGGCGAAGCTAAGCGTGCGCGACGGCGGCC
>CAZBLL010000083.1:0-6600 GCA_964492625.1 uncultured Synergistaceae bacterium | reverse complement strand
GTTCGACGTTTCGAGATGAACCCCAGACTGAAACTACTTCAGTTCGTTTCAAGGCCGGACGTTGCCTATCTTCTGCTGGTTGCCGGGGTGTACGCCGTCATATTCGAAATACTGTCGCCCGGAGGGTTCGTGATGGGAGTTTCAGGTGGGGTCATGGTGCTGCTCGGGGCTCTTGGGCTGAGAATGCTCCCCTTCAACTGGGCGGGGGTCGTTCTGTTGCTTGCGGGTGCAGCCGTCATGGTGCTGGACCTGATAGTCGGCGGCGTCGGAGTCCTCAGCCTTTTCGGAGCGGCCGCGCTGTTCGTTGGCGGCATTATCCTGTTCAGAGCGCCCGGGGGTGAGCTTTTGAATGTTTCCTACGGTTTCATGACAGGAGTTGCGCTGGTGCTGACGCTTTTCTTTCTGGCGGCTTCAGGGGCGGTCTGGCGATCGCTCAGAGGCAAACCAGTTTCGGGGGAAGAGGGGCTTGAGGGAGCCCCCGCCATGGCGGAAACGGACCTTGATCCCGAAGGAACCGTATTCTGCCATGGAGAACTGTGGAAAGCGGTGCTAAAGAGTGGAGGTAAAGCGCAAAAGGGAGCCAGAGTGAAGGTAGCCGAGGTCAGAGACCTGACTCTGGTAGTTACGCCTTGCGATAGCGAGGCCTGCGCCATGGCTCATGAGGAGGTGGACCGATGATTCGCGGAATTTTCGAGCTGCTGTTCAGCCTGGGAAGTACGCTAGGCGGCATAGTCATTTTGATAGTGCTGCTTGCGGCGGCCGTCAAGGTGGTTCCCGAATATCAAAGGGGAGTAGTTTTCAGGCTTGGCCGCTTCGCAGTAGTGAAAGGTCCTGGACTGGTAATCATAATACCTGTGATCGACAAGATGCTCAGGGTCGATCTCAGGGTGGTCACTCTTGACGTTCCCTATCAGGAGGTAATCACAAAGGACAACGTTCCGGTAAAGGTAAACGCCGTTGTTTACTTCAGGGTGCTTGATCCAGCCAAATCGATCATCGAGGTGGAAAATCATGTTCTGGCGACGAGCCAGCTGTCACAGACAACACTGAGGTCGGTAGTGGGCAGGGCCGACCTGGATGAAGTTCTTTCGGCCAGAGACAAAATCAATCTGGAACTGCAGCAGATAATCGACGATAGAACCGACCCCTGGGGCATCAAGGTGAGCGCCGTGGAGGTGAAGGAACTTGAGCTGCCCGAGGGGATGAAACGCGCCATGGCCAGGCAGGCCGAGGCCGAAAGGGACAGACGTGCAAAGATAATTGCAGCGGAGGGCGAACTCCAGGCAGCGGAAAAACTTACCCAGGCCGCCGTCAGAATGGAGGAGTCTCCCATCACCGTACAATTGAGATACCTGCAGACTTTGAGCGAGATCGCGGCAGAGAACAACTCGACAACCCTGTTCCCTATTCCTATCGACATGTTGCATTCTTTCATGGACCGTAAAACCAGGGAGGCCGGATAACCGGGCGCTCGCAAGAAGAATCTTACAGACAGACCGGAAACCCTCACAATAAGGGTTTCCGGTTTTTTTGCGCAGCTGCGTCCGGACCTATATAATATGTTCCAATTGCAAAACGGAACGTTACGAAGCGTAACGACTGGGAGGATGCGGCATGGGATACGATTTTCAGACGATCGAGAAAAAATGGCAGCAATACTGGGAAGAAAACGGGGTGTTCCACGTGGAGCGAACCCCAGACAGGGAAAAGTTCTATTGTCTCGAGATGTTCCCCTATCCGAGCGGAGCCCTTCACATGGGCCACCTGAGGAACTATTCCATTGGAGACATGCTTGCCCGTTACCTCAGAATGAAAGGCTACAACGTACTTCATCCCATGGGATATGATGCATTCGGTCTTCCCGCTGAAAATGCGGCCATCAAGTTCAATACGCATCCCAACAAATGGACATGGGACAATATCGAGCACATGACGAACCAGCTCAAGAGAATGGGGTGCAGTTACGACTGGCGTCGCAGGGTGGAAACATGCAACCCCGATTATTATCGCTGGACACAGTGGCTTTTCCTGCAGTTCTACCACAAGGGGCTGGCCTACAGAAAAAAGGCGCCTGTCAACTGGTGCGACAGCTGCAACACCGTCCTGGCGAACGAACAGGTGATAAACGACGGACACTGCTGGCGTTGCGGCGAGCTTGTGGTAAAGAAAAACCTGGAACAGTGGTTTTTAAAGATCACCGACTACGCTCAGGATCTTCTGGACTCGCTCGACGAACTTCCCGGTTGGCCCGAGCGGGTGAAACTTATGCAGAAAAACTGGATAGGCCGTTCCGAAGGCGTGCGGCTTTCCTTCGGGGTCGACGGCGATGAGGATAGCATAGAAACGTTTACAACACGGATCGACACGATATTCGGCGTTACGTTTCTGGCGCTTTCTCCCGAGCACCCGTTGGTGGAGGAACTTGCCCGACGCTCTCCCTCCGGCGACGCGATACGCGCCTTTGTGTCACAGTGCGCTTCCCAGAGTGAAATGGAGCGGACCGCGGCGGGAGGAGAAAAAACCGGCCTTGCTACCGGGTTCTTTGCGGTGAACCCTGCGAACGGCGCAAGGGTCCCCATCTGGATTGCCAATTACATCCTTATGGAATACGGAACCGGTGCGATCATGGGGGTGCCGGCCCACGATCAGCGCGACTTCGATTTCGCAAGAAAATACGATATTCCCGTAATGTCGGTCATACGGCCGGTGGACGGGTTTGCGCCCGAAGGAGACGAAATGTCCGTGGCGTTCGAGGAAGACGGCCTGCAATGCAATTCGGGGAGATTCGATGACCTGCCAACGTCGGAATCGCTACCCGCCATGGCCGACTGGTTCGAAAAGGAAGGATGGGGAAAACGGGAGATCAACTTCAGGCTCCGCGACTGGCTGATTTCGAGGCAGCGCTACTGGGGCGCTCCCATTCCGGTGGTCTATTGCGATAAATGCGGAATGGTTCCGGTACCCGAGGAACAGCTTCCGGTGGAATTGCCGCTCGACATAGAAATGAAGCCCGGCCAGAATCCCCTTGCGGGAGCGGATGACTGGGTGCATACTACGTGTCCCAGATGTGGCTCCGCTGCGCGCAGGGAAACCGACACAATGGATACGTTTATCTGCTCTTCGTGGTATTTCCTCCGGTTCGCGTCTCCATGGACGCAGGAGGGGCCATTCGAGAAGAACGACACCGACTACTGGATGGCGGTCGACCAGTACATAGGGGGCATCGAACATGCATGCCTGCACCTTATATACGCACGGTTTTTTACCAAATTCCTTGCTGACATGGGGCTTCTGGAAGTCAGGGAACCGTTCACCAATCTTCTGACACAGGGGATGGTAATCAAGGACGGAGCGAAAATGTCAAAGTCCAGAGGCAATGTTGTCGACCCGGATGAAATTATCAAACGGTTCGGCGCCGACACGGCAAGGCTGTTTATTCTTTTCGCATCGCCGCCGGAAAGAGATCTCGACTGGTCCGATCAGGGTGTGGAGGGAGCGCACCGTTTTCTCCACAGGGTCTGGAGACTGGTGGAGAGAAACCTGGATGATCTGAAAAAAACTTCGCGTGAAACAGTATCCATGACTTCTCTGACCGAGTCCGGGGACAGGGCAATAAAAAGAAAGATACATTCAACCATACAGGCCGTGACCCGCGATATCGAAAAGGAAAAGCAGTTCAACACGGCGGTGGCCAGGCTCATGGAACTTTCCAACGTGCTTGCTTCCTGCAAAACCGATACCAAAACGCGCAGATCTCTTTTCCGGGAGGGTGTAGAAACCCTCATCATCTGTCTTACCCCGATTTCGCCGCATATCTGCGAAGAGCTGTGGACGCTTTTGGGCAACAGGGGTTATGTTTCGTCGCATCAATGGCCCGATGTCGAACAGAACGCTCTGCACGAAGACAGCGTAACGGTCGTTTTCCAGATCAACGGAAAGGTAAGGGAACAGATGGAACTCCCGGCAGGGTTGAGCAAAGAGGAGATGGAAAAGAGTGTCATGAAAAACCCCGGTGTCGTAAGCCGGCTCGAGGGCAAACAGGTAGTCAGGACAATCGTGGTTCCCGACAAACTTGTAAACGTGGTGGTGAAACAGTAGATTGCCTCATTTTGTGGTCATTCAGGCCGGGGGCGCCTCACAGAGACGTCTGCTGGAGGAGAACCTGAAGCGATGCAGCGCCAGAGGACTTACCGACCCCTCCAGTTTTTCCGGTGAAAACTGGCAGGCCCTCATGGCCGAAGCCAGGACGGGCGGGCTTTTTTCGGGTGGGCAGGTGTTCATCGTCGAAGAGGCCGTACGGCTGGGCCCTTTCCCCGAGCAGCTGGAGTACTGCCTCGAGGGAGAAGAAGCCGTTTCGCATTGTCTGCTGCTTTTCGAAAAGGACCACAAATCGATATTTTCCGCTTCCGCTCTGAAATTCCTTGAGGTAATCAGGCCGGAAAAGGCCCCGCACTGGGAAAGCGGAAGAGTCGCGTGGCTCAAGCGGATGGCGGCTGAGAAAAACATCAGGTGTACCCAGGGCGCCCTGCATCTCATAGCAGAATGGGTCGAGGATGAGGAAGAGCAAAGAAGTGAAATACAGAAACTTGCGCTGGCCTGTGAGGACGGGCTTGTGGACGAGGATCTGGTTCGCAAGCTGACCGTAGACGAGGGCGCCAGAGAAATGCTTACCCTGCTCGACGGTCTCTGCAGGGCGGATGCTCCAGCCGCGGTTTCGGCTCTTGTGTTTTTACGTAAGCGGGAAGGACTGCTCAGGATTACGGGAGCCCTCTATAACAGGTTAAGGCTGGCTATGTACATGGCTTCGTTGCCGCCCCAGCCCTCAGAAGAGATGCTCGGTATACTGGGGGCGAGGAAATATCAGCAGAAAATGGCGGGAGAGGCCTCCAGGAGGTTTTCTCCCAAGGCCCTCCAGTTGTGTGTGAAGGGCCTTGTGGAGGTTTCCCTCGCCCTGAAAACGGGAAGAGACAACGGATGGAACCGGCTGGAAATGGCGGTGCTCGGTCTTCTTGGCGCGGTCAAAAGGTAATACAGGGTCAGCAGGGAGAATTGAATCCCCCGGTCCGTCCCTGTAGGTCAGATGTCCTTTTATGAGACTATCTGGAAAATCCGGCTTATTCGGCCGGAGAAAGACTCTTTACCAGTCGTGTGAGGCGAGCTTTTCTCCTCGCGGCGGTATTCCGGTGCATAACTCCCTTGGATACAGCCTTGTCGAAAGCCGACTGGGCGCTATCCAGTCTTTTTACGGCAAGTTCCCTGTCGCCGTCGTCAACGGCCGAAACGACCTTTTTGGCCGAAGTCTTGCAGCGGCTGGACCAGAACTGATTGTAAAGGCGGTTTCGTTCGGCTACTCGTACCCGTTTCACTGCGGATTTCTTGTTGGGCATGTCGATTCACCCCCCTTCCTCAAGCAGGCCACATTCTAACACGGGTTTCCCGGAGACTGCAACATGTGAAAGGGGCGTAACACCGGTTCTTTTGTTAGAAAGGACGTGAGAAAATGACGCCTCTGGCCTCGGGGTGGATCGTTGCTATGGCGCTGGCGCCCGGTCTCGGGCTTCTCTGGTGGTTCTATCATAAGGATAAAATGGAGCCCGAACCATATACATTGGTGGCCGGGGCGTTTTTCAGAGGCATGTTTTTCGTTATTCCGGCGGGGCTTATCGAGGAATTGACCGGCCCTATGTTCGGGGAAAACATTTTCCTCTACTCTTTTTTCGGCATAGCCATGGTGGAAGAAGGCTTAAAGTGGTTCGCGTTGCGGCGCTATATAGCGCACCCCGAATGCGACGAATGCTACGACGGTATAGTGTACGGTACCAGCGTCGCTCTTGGGTTCGCCACGCTGGAAAACCTTATGTATGTGGTGGGAGCCGCCAATCCGCTTCTTATCGCTGGTTGGAGAGCGGTCCTGGCGGTGCCTCTTCACGCCCTCTGCGGCCTGGCCATGGGATATGAGGCGGGTCGCCAGAAGCAGGCCTACGGAAAAGTGGTATCTCTTATCAGAATACTGGCTCTGCCAGTCTTTGCGCATGGCCTTTATGATCTGATGTTGTTGATGAACGATGGGATCGGAATAGTTACAGCTATAGTTATCGTGGTGTTAATGTGGCGCTCAGGTTTCAAGAAAATCCGGTTGTCCAGGCTGTGCCCATGACTCACGAGCTGGTATCCCGAAGCAATCAGGATCACTGGTTCGGGCCCACGGGTCCGCTGGCCGGGGCGCTCTCCCCGTACGAATTCAGGCCGCAGCAGGTAAAACTGGCTGAAACGGTGGCTGAATGCCTGAACGATGCAAACGGAGGGGTCCTTGCCGCGGAGGCTCCCACCGGCATCGGCAAGACAATGGCGGTGCTTGTCCCCGCAATGCTTAACGCCATCGCCGAAGGAAGAAAGATACTGTATCTCACCTCGGGTATATCGCTTCAGGAACAACTGGTCAGAAAGGATATCCCCTGTATAGCCGAAGCCCTGGGTCTCGATATAGCCTACGGACTGATGAAGGGCCGGTCCAATTATCTCTGCCAATTGAAAGCGACCCAGCTCCTAGACGGCAATGTGTCCGTGCAGGCGGGGGAGGGAGAAGACATTAACATGCTC
>CAZBLL010000082.1:0-6629 GCA_964492625.1 uncultured Synergistaceae bacterium | reverse complement strand
GAATGGGTGGACCGCGCGGTGGTCAATAGCGAGCGTCTCATCACCAGCCGAAGACCCTCTGATCTGCCCCTGTTTACTGCAGAAATACTTGAAACGCTTGAAAAACAGTAAAACGGCGGTGCTTCATCCCCGTTTTTTGCCGCACAACTGAGGGAACAGGAGCCCCGTAACGGTTTCAAGCCTGTCGAGCAGGTAGGCGGGAACAGGTACCGGCTTGCCCAGAAGGTTGGCCCTCGTCACCTCGGGCATTTCGGGCAGCGTGGCGGCGGTTTCGGAGTCGCCCTCGAAGTGCTCTTCCATCATGGCCGTTATGTTTTCGCCCGCCCTGTTGAGAACACACGCCATTTCCTTGCCGAACTCTCCGGCATAGCCCCTGAAAACCTCTTTAAGCCTGAACGACTCCCACGAAGGCTCCATTACAAGCAGAAAGGCGTCGCACGATTCAAAAAGACCTCTGCCTATGTGCTCCACCCCGGCTTCGGCGTCCACCAGGTACTGCCAGTTGCCGTTTTCGAGGCTCCCCAAAAGCTTTTTCCCCAGTGCGCCCAGAGGACAGGCGCACCCCTCGTGAGGTTCTTCTATTTTGCCTACGGAAAGAAGGGCCATATTGTCCCGGCGACTGATACAGCTAAGCGGCAGGTCCTGAACGTGCAGTTTGTCGGGAAGGGGTGAATCGTCTCCGGAAGAAGATCCGTACAGCCATTTCTTTAGAACTGTACGGCCGCCGAATTCACCCGCCAGAGTCATTTCGGGTTCTCTGAGACCCAGCATACGGTGGAGCCCCCTGTTGCTCTCATCGGTATCCACGACGCAGACCGACTTCCCCTGGGCCGCCATGTACCTTGCCAGCATGGCGGTAATGGTGCTTTTGCCGCTGCCTCCGCGTCCGCATACAAGAACCTTTCCCATCTTCAGGTCACCTCGGATTCGGATTTCCACCATGAAGGTGAATTTATCATACCATGTCGACGCCGGTCTGGTGGTATACTTTTGTTGCAGTAAAGCATTAGCGACTACTTCTAGGGGGGAATAAAAGGATGAGAACAAAAACAACTATCACGGCCATCCTTGCTGTTCTCGTAATGGCTGCTGCGGCTTCGTGCGCCTGGTCCGCCATGGGGAGCGTGGCCTCCTTTGCTTTCAGGGAGATGGACACGGCCGACGCCCTGGGACAGGAGGAAAGCACTACTCCTGACGGCCTCCCGGAGGCGCATTTCGTGCTTTCCGTAAAAGGCGTAGGGGCAATTTCGGGCATTTCGATGCAGGCGGATGGCGTAGAACGCGCCTGGGACACCGTACCCGGAAACGACAAATGGACGCTTCTCGTTAAAGACAGCGAGGGGAAAACCCTTAACGCGGGCGGCGGCAAAATGCCCATACTTCCGTTTCTGGGGTTTGTAACGGTTCACCTGTATGCGGCCGATGACGGAACGGCCCTGGGAGAGACCCGAAAATACAAGGTTTCGGTAGACTTTCTCGACGGCAGCACCGCCCACGGAGAAACTACGGTGGAGGGCAGGCCGGAACAGTTCGCCGCGGCCGAAGCCCAGCCAGATACCCCGGGCGACGGCATGACCGCTACCCTTTTCGGCATAACCGACACTGACGCCGTTGGTCAGACTGAATCTTTCGGGCCCGACGGCAAGGCCGACGCATATTTCAGGGTTACATTCAACACCGTTTCCGCCGTGAACGGCGTTACCATCCGTAATATCGACGGAACGCCCTCACGCTGGGACACAACGCCGGGCAACGGTTACTGGCCGGTGGCGGTAGTCAAAGACGGCAATCTGAAGAACCGCTCCGACGGCAGTGTCCTTTTCGCCGTCGAGGGAGAAACGACCCTGGATCTGCTGGCCGCCGACAACGGCTCCGTCGCACAGGGAGACACCCGCTACGAGGTTCTTGTCACATTTAACGACGGTACATTGCTTAGCGCTACGGCGGAAAGGCAAAACGGTTCGGCGTCAGCCCCGGCTTCGGGCGAGGGGTTTGAATCGGCAGTGCTTTATGCGCCACAGGCTTCCGACCTGGCCGCCCCTTCGGAAAAACTTCAATCCGACGGGCAGCCCGACTGGAAAACAGCCGTTGTCATCAACGCGCAGGGAACCATCCTCAGCATGATCGTACGAAGCGTTTCCGGACCCGCTTCCGAATGGGACACCCTGCCCGGCAACGGCAAGTGGCTGGCGGCGGTCTCCGACAGTTCCGGGAACATCCTCAACAAGCCCGACGGCTCGGTTTCCATACCGGTTTCCGGCAGAAAAACGCTGAACCTGTGGCTTGCCGACAACGGCGCGCTTACCGGAGGCGCATCGAAATTCAAGGTGATCGCGGTCATGAACGACGGCCGGATATTCGAGCGCGAGATAGATAGTTCGGGAGTTCAGCAGACTCCCGCATCGACACCCGCGCCCCAGACCACTCTGTCTCAGGAGATCCAGATATCGGGCAACGTAAGGGCAGCCTATCTGGGAAAGGGGCCGGAGAATTTTCTCGCAAAAGGCGAGGTTTCAAGCATAGCAACACCGCCCGACGCCAACGTGGACGCCCACGTCAGGCTACGGCTTCTGGCGCTGCAGGGTTCCATTGAATCCATTACCGTAGAATCGCTGGACGGTTCGGGAGGAACATGGGACACGGCGCCGGGGAACAATCTGTGGAACATCATCGTCACCAGGACAGCGCAGGGCCAGCCCCTCAACAGACAGGACGGGTCGTTTTCCATGGATATCACGGGCAACACCGAACTGCATCTGTGGATGGCCGACAACGGGAAACTAAGCGGAGATCCTGGTAACTTCAGGGTGATCGTCGGTATTGCCGACGGCAGGAAACTGGCGCAGGTCCTTTTCTAGAAAATTCGACTAGAATGTGTTTTGCCAGGCGGGGCCCCGGGCCCCGCCTTTTTTTACGCGCCTTCGCGGACAGCGGTATCGGGACCGCTTTTTTCGAGAATCAGCGACACAACGGCGGAAGCAATGAACAAACCTCCCGCTATCTGGTGAAAAGCCAGCCGCTCGCCCAGCAACACCCACGCGAAGCCCGTCGCAAATATGATCTCGGCCATGGAAGTGATGGACGCCACTACGCCCGGTATCATGCTGAGGGCCAGAGAAACCAGTGCGTAACTCACCGCCGTGGGGAAAATCGCCAGGTGCGCCAGAGCCAGCAAGGCGGACGTCGGCAAGCCGCTCAGCACCGGCATGTCGCCCGTATATAATGCAATACACGTCATCAGGACCGACCCCCACAAAAACATCTGAACAAAGGTCTTGAAGGGTTTTGTCTTTCCGGTCCCGTAACGGCTGTTAAGCATATAGACGGAATATCCCACCCCGGAAACAACGGCGCATGTCATCCCCCGGACGCTGTAGTTTCCTCCGCCAATGCCTCCAACTGCAATCCAGACCCCGGCGAAACCAGCCGCAAGAGCCAGGGCCCGCCGCAGGGTGAAACGCTCGTATCCCAGAAAAGTTGCTCCCATGACAGTCCAGAACGGGTTTGTGTAAAAAAGGATAACGGTAAGCCCGACGGGAATAGTTACAAAGGCTATATTGGACAGATAGAAAACGAAAACAACGCCGAACAGCCCTGCGCAGACATATTTCCACAGGTCCTTCCAGCCGGGAACAAGAGCCGAACGATCCCTGAGCAGCGCGACAATGGCGACCACAAAAAAACTGAATACCGCCCTGTCAACTGTAACCCCCCCAGGCGTTACACCATATTTAAAGGCCACCCGCTCCGCGGGCCCCAAAGTGCCGAACAGGGCCACGGCCAGCAGCATGCAGCCGATGCCGGCCAGCCGCATCAGCTAACGTCGCCGTCGATTGGCGCCGGGTCCAGCCGCCTGACTCCGGCCGGGCCGCCCACCAGCGCAAGCGACGCCATACCGCAGAACAACCCCGTTTCTATAACGCCCGGCAACAGTTTGAGCTTCATTTCAAGGTCCCCGGGATCCAGGATCAGCGGACAGGTTACATCGGCGATATAGTGCCCGCCGTCGGAAAGGGCGATTTCTCCTTTTGGCCCCTTGCGAAGCACCGGTTCCCCCGCCTCGCGAAAAAGGTATTTGAGCGTTGCGATATACCCGAAAGGCTCTATTTCAACCGGAACGGGCCAACCCTCTCCACCAAGCCTCCGGACTATTTTGGTTTCGTCGGCGACAAGCACGAACCTGCGCGCCGAAGAAGCAACTATCTTTTCCCTGAGCAGGGCCGCACCGTAACCCTTTATAACCGAGAGATCCGGCGCTATGGCGTCGGCGCCGTCTACGGCCATATCCAGCCCCCTGTCGTCTAGGTCCATCAGGGGAATGCCAACCTCCCGGGCCAGCCGGGCCGTGCCGTCCGACGTGGGGACGCCCCACACATCGAACAGTTCTCCGTCGCTTATCCTTCGACCCAGTTCCTCCAGGAACCACCTGACGGTGGACCCGGTCCCCAGACCAAGGGTCACGCCGCTTTCAACAAGACCGGCCGCCGCCGCGCCCGCTTCCCTTTTGGCAATCTCCTGATCGGGGTCATGTTCCCTTGTCATTTTGCCACCACTCCTTCGTTCTTTTGCCAGCCTGAGATATTGTTGCATAAAAACTCTCCGCGCCCCACCCCCCGCTCCGGTTTAGCATCCTTTTTGGATGAAAAACCGGTATCCCTTATACTTGCAGGGTACCAGTATCGTTACCCGGCGGTCGCACTGACACGCTGACGATGGGAGGAGAGATCATGGCGCTTCCGTACATCGCCCGTCTGGAACACTACGAACAGTACATAGGAGCCGAAGCGGTGGAACGCATGCTTTTCAAGGCCGAAAAACTTTCCGACAGGAGGATCGTTCATATCAATTCCACGTATTACGGCGGCGGCGTCGCCGAACTTCTGGGTTCAATGACGCTGCTTTCCAACACATCGGGGGTTCGCATGGGATGGCGTGTGATTCAGGGTTCCCCCGACTTTTTCGGGGTTACAAAGAAAATGCACAACGCCCTCCAGGGCGGCGAGATCAACCTGAGCTGGAAAAAGTTCCGGATATACGAACACGTAGTGTACGAAAACGTGCTGCGAAACCACATAGACCACGACATCGTGGTCATCCACGACCCGCAGCCGCTTCCGATGGTGAGGCACTACCCCAAAAAGGGGCCCTGGATATGGGTATGTCACGTTGACCTTTCTAACCCCAATCCCGGCCTCTGGCGCTACATAAGACGATACGCCGAACGCTACGACGCGGCCGTGTTCAGCATTCCAGAATACCGCAGGGAAATATCCACGCCGCAGGTCTTTATCATGCCCGCCATCGACCCGTTCAGCATCAAGAACCGCGATTTCAGCGAAGAGGAGATAAACGAACGCCTCGAACGCTACGGCATACCCAACGACAAGCCCCTGGTTGTTCAGATATCGCGATTCGACAAGTGGAAAGACCCGGCCGGAGTAATAGAGGCGTTCAAGATCGCACGACGGCAGGTAGACTGCAACCTGGTGCTTCTGGGTAACATCGCCACCGACGACCCCGAGGGCCTCGAGGTGTACAACGAACTCAAAAACCGCCAGGACGAAAACATCATGATGCTTACCGTAGAGGACACCGCCCTGGTCAACGCGCTTCAGAGAAAGGCTTCCGTTGTGCTTCAAAAATCCATTCGCGAGGGATTCGGCCTTACAGTCACCGAAGCCATGTGGAAGGGTACGCCGGTTATAGGCGGCAACGTGGGCGGCATACGGCATCAGATAACCGACGGGGAGAACGGCTACCTGGTGGATTCCGTGGAAGAGGCGGCGGAACGCATAGTCACCCTGCTCAAAGACCCCGACCTGCGGCGCACAATGGGCGAAAAGGGTCGCGAGTCGGTGCGAAAGCGGTTCCTCATGTCCAGGTATCTGGAAGATTATTTCGACCTGTTCAACTCTTTCGAGGCGCGGTTCAAGCTGATAAAACCAGTCTGGAAACGCCGTCACCGGCGGGCCAAAAGGCTGTAGACAATGAGCCCTATGAGGAACGTTCCAGGGGATTTCCCCGCCAGGCTGGAACGCTCTTTACGGCCTCTGCTTCTGCTCGATTACGACGGCTCGCTTGCCCCCTTTACGCAGGAAAGGGACAAAGCACTTCCGTGGGAAGGCGTTACCGAATCCCTCGTCAAGATACAGCGGGGCGTCACCGATCTGGTAGTTGTAACGGGCCGCGAGGCGGCGGACATACCGCGGCTTTTGCGGCTGGAAGAGCCGTTCGAGGTCATAGGATGTCACGGAGCCCAGATGATGCAAAAGAACGGTAAGATAACTTGCCCCGAACTACCCGCGAACATGGCGGCGGGCCTGGAGCGGGCTTTTTCACGGGCGGCCAATTACGCCGCCCCACAGAAACTGGAACGCAAATCGGCAGGGCTGGCCCTGCACTGGCGGGGGATGAACCCCGCGGACGCCGAAAGGCTCAAGGAAAACACCGCCGTGGAATGGGCCGTCATCGCCGAAGAAAGCGGTCTGGAAGTACGGCCTTTCGACGGTGGTCTGGAGCTGAGGGTTCCGGGAATCAACAAGGCCGCAGCGGTGCCCAAAAGGCTGAACGTTCTTTCGGCAGACAACGCCGCCGCCTCTCTGGGCCATGGCGGAACTGTCGTAGCCGCC
>CAZBLL010000081.1:0-6689 GCA_964492625.1 uncultured Synergistaceae bacterium | reverse complement strand
TGCGTCTTGAGAGTATCTTTTCTTCCGAAACGGAATCTATGGCTTCCTGCGGCCAGTATTCGTCGGACATGTTGCGGACGCCGTGAGCTCTGTTTTCACCGCTGGCCAGATAGGCGGCGAGTGTGCCCCCTGTGCTATGGATGCGGGCAAAACGGCTTTCCAGAAGCCTCTGGTGCGATTTGTCGCAAAGTTCCAGAAACCGTGGACCGTCCAATGGAACCAGCGGCCTGTCACCTGTGACGACGGCCACGGCCTTCAGGTTTTTGGAACCGAAAAGAGCCCCGGGGCCTCCGTACCCGGCCGCGCGGCCCCTGTCGGAAATAAGGCAAGCCAGACGCACCCCGCGTTCTCCCGCAGGTCCCGCCGCAAGAGTGCGGACAGGCCCGGGGCCTTCGGTGTTCTGGAGAATACGTTCGGTCTCCCAGGGAGATTTCCCCCAAATGTCCGAAGCGTCGCGGAACGCAACGCCTTCGGTTGACAGAACAAGGGCGACAGGGGAACGCGAACTGCCGGTGATGACAGTGTGGTCATACCCCGCATAGCGCATGGCGGAGGCGAAGGCGCCGCCTGCGTTGGCCGATCCTATGCCTTTGTTGAGCGTGTTGCGGAAATCCACTGCCAGACGGCTGGCGGCGGGAACAAGAGTCCCGACGAACGGGCCCGAACCCAGGATGACCGGAGACTCCGGAGACAGAACATCCCGCGCCGGATCGGTCAGGTCCCATAACAGTCTCTGGTTGACTCCGCGCCCGCCGATGAACCCTTTTTCCAGGGAGGTGTCGGCGGTTTCGACCCGCCAGGTTTTTCGGGAGATATCTATAAAAAGAATGCGCATGTCTTCACAGGGTTTACTTTCTTACCGTAATCCTTTTGCGGCCGCCGAACCCGAAGAATCTGAGCAGTACACGCAGCATCCGCAATAAAAACCAGACTCCCGTCACACCGGCCAGGACCCACATGCCCCAGGCGGCTTTAGGCCATTTGTCGAGTATACCAGTGAACATAGCCTGGACCCGGCCCAGTTTGAGATCCTTGGAAACGCGGGCAAAAAAACGTGTTTTGGTTATAAGTCCCCTGTGGACACCGCCCTTTCGGATGGAGTCAAGGAAACGGGCGCCTTCCGGTCCCTTTCGGGCTGCGGAGCGCATAAGGCCCAGATTGTCCTCCGTGATATCCATCGTTTTAAGGGTGTCGAAGGTGGTGTCTCCGCCCCCCTTGACAAGGAGCCAGGTTTCATCAGGCGCCTTTGCGGAGAGTTTGCTCATGGCGGCAAGGTCCCCGGTTGTTTCCACATGTCTGAAAACGGTGGTTGCACGGCCGAAGCCCAGGTTCTTCATCATGTCGGCCGTGTTCGAAAGGGCCGCTTTGAGAGCATCGTCCAGAGCGCCCGCCTGTACTGACTTTCGGGCAAGGGTGAGAAGCATGTCCGCGAAGCGCCATGTCATGGCCCCTGCTTTTCTCAGGGCCTTGAGGACGGCCGGGGCCCAGTCGGCCACGTCCACGGCTTCCGTAAGCAGGCCCACGCCCGAAAGCGAAACGATCAGCGGGTCAACTTCCTGCCCGGTGGCGCTCCTGTAACCCTGTATGGCCAGGTCTCTCAGGTCCCCGTACAGAATCATGTCGGACGTTATCGCTCCCAGGGCCTCGGCCCCCGAATCGGCGCTTCCCGTCACAAAGCCCTTCAGGGTCCTTCTCGCCCGGCCGGAAAGGGAATTCAGTTCTTTGTCGATCTCGCGCTCCATCTTCGCGGCCTGGCTGTTTCCCGGAAGATCGGGGTTGTTTTTTACGTATCTTGCAAGCTGCAGCGCCTCGTCGAGACTGCCCCTTTCCCTCAGGAGAACGATTTCGGGAATGTAGTTGTAATCGGGTATCTCGTTTAACCTGCTCATTTCGGTTTCGATGGCCCTGCTGTCGTAGAACTGCCACAAGACACCCGCGCTTACTGCAAAAAGCACAAGCAGAAGCAGCGTTCCCGCCAGCCATCCGAAGGCGCTGAAGAAAGATTTCAAGCAATCACGTCCCTTGTCGAAAGATAACCCCGTGCTACTGTTCGCAGATGGGCGCGGTTGGGATGTCGATGTTCTTTCTAAGCTGTATAGAAGGCATCCCCACGATCACGATACCTGATAACGGGTCTACATGGTAGTGTTTTGCGTCTTCTTCATGGTCGTAGCCTATTACTGTGTTGGGCGGTATCCGGTTGTGAGCGTCCACGATGACCTTCCGGAGTTTGCAGCCTTCACCTATCTCGACGCTCTGTCCTATTATGCATCCTTCAAGAGACGCGCCCGGCGAAACCAGCGTGTTGCGGAACAGGACCGATTCGTGGACCGAGGCGCCCAGGATACGACTTCCCTCGGCGCGAAGGGTTCCTATAACGGAACACTGCTGTCCACCCGAGGGATAGGTATAGGCCGGAGGGTCGGCGAACGAGACGGTGCGAATGGGCCACTGGGGGTTGTAGAGGGTCATGTCCGAGTGAGGCTTGCAGAGGTCCATGTGGGCTTCCCAGTAGGCTTTTATCGTTCCCACGTCTTTCCAGTATGGTTTGTCGTTTCCGGGGAGCTCGTTGGTGGAGAAGTCGTAGGCGTACACCCTGTGGGTTTTGTACAGCGCTGGAATGATATTTTTCCCGAAATCATGGCTGCTGCTTTCGTCCTGGGCGTCGTCCAGGACGGCCTGCTCAAGAGTAACGCGCTCGAAAATATAGTTGCCCATGGAAACGTAAGTATAGCCGGGTTTCCCGGGAATTTCGGGCGGGTTCTCAGGTTTTTCCAGAAAATCAAGTATCCTCCCCGTTTCGTCCACATGTATGCAGCCGAACTGGGTCGCGTCCTCCCGGGGAACAACGTTTGCCGCGACAGTCAGATCCGCCGCGCATTCCATGTGGAAGTCGAGCATCTGCTCAACATCCATTTTGTAGACGTGGTCGGCCGCGAAAATGCATATGCGGTCGGCGTCGAAAAGTGTTATCAGATGCAGGTTCTGGAATACGGCGTCGCAGGTGCCCCTGTACCAGTGTTCTCCTCGCCACATCTGGGCGGGGGCCAGGGTGATGAAGAAATCGCGGTTCCGCATGGCGCCGCCGAACTGCCAGCCCCGCTCTATGTGTTCGTTAAGGGACTGGCTCTTGAACTGAACCGGCACGTAAATTGAGAACAGTCCGCTGTTTACCAGGTTCGAAAGGGCAAAATCGATGATGCGGTACTTGGCTGCGAAGGGAACGGCGGGCTTGGCGCGGTATTTGGTCAGCGGCATCAGTCGCTCCCCCTTGCCTCCGGCGAGCACAAAACCAAGCACCCTTCCATATTTGCCGTAGATCATACAGCGCTCCCTCCCGTTCGATGAATTTGAAGTCGGTGGTTAGCAATATACGTCAGGTCGTCTCCGTAAGGGCGGCGTATAACGAACAGGCTGTAGCTGTAGTGGAGTGATTTGCCTTTTCGGAAGAGACCGGTTTCTTTGTCCTGATGCTATCTTACAGTCATTCCACCCGTATATCCAGTTCCCGGGATCACAAGGCCTATACATACTTGACATACCTTCGCGTAGGTATGTAAAATGCCATGAGGCATACTTCGGTGTATCTGGAGGTTGAAAAATGAGGCGCACAAAGGAAGACGCTCTGGAAACACGAAACAAACTGCTGGAATCCGCTCTGGATATTATGAGTGAAAATCCGTATTCCGCGGTTTCGATGTCCGAAATAGCAAGCAGAGTGGGGTTGTCTAAAGGCGCCGTCTACTGGCATTTCCGGAACAAGGAATGTCTGCTGGTTGCCCTGCTGGAGCATATCCATGCTCAGCTTGACGATGTTTTCAACACGGACAGGTCTTCTCTGGAGACCTTTGATGATCTCAAGGCCTATTATGAATTGAAAATGCTGCATATCGCCAGAGGCCAAAGGTCTATGAAGATAAAGAGGTTCATGCTGCGCAGGGAGGAATGGCCGCTGAGGGTCAGGGAACAGGCTTTTTTCATGCTTGTCAAAGCGAAAGAGCTGGAGCGTAAAGCTATAGAGAAGATGCTTGTTTCGTCTATGGAAAAGGGGCTTATACAAAGTGATATGGGGCCCCGGGAGCTTTCGATGCTTATAAGCGGAGTGTTTCTCGGCATATTCATGCTGATGGTGAAAAACGTTTACGAGGAAGACATCCACGAAAGGCATATAGGTTTCATCATCGAAGCCATGAAAAAGGAACTGCAGATCACGGGCAAAGAAAGCCCATGTCCCTGTAAACCGGAAGGCAGGTGCTCAAATTGACAGTATCGAAAAAGAAACCCGGCCGTAACGACAGGATCGGGATAACCGTAGCTGTAGTAGTTTTGCTTACGGTGGCTTTTTTCTTCGGAAAGCGTTATTTCCAGAGCGGAGACGGAGGCCCCGCCGCGCAGGCCCCGATGCGGCAGACACCCGTTGTGGTTCTCCATACGGTTCAGCAGGCCGACCTTTCAGTGGGCAGGGAATATGTGGGCAGGGTGGAACCCATACAGCAGGTCGAGCTCAAACCGCAGGTAAGCGGAGAGGTGGAAAAGGTCCACTTCCGCGAGGGCTCTGCCGTAAAGGAAGGAGATATTCTCTTTTCGCTGGACGATACGCAGTACAGGGCCACCGTTGCTCTGAGGCGGGCCGAGCTGGCCAAAGCAGAAGCCAACAGCCAGAGGGCGGTCAAATATCATGAACGTCTGAAGGCGGCAGACAGCAGGTCGGTATCGGCTTCAGACCTGGACATGTCCGAAAGCGATGTCCTCCAGAGCAAAGCAGCCGTGGAGCAGGCCCGGGCGGCGCTCAGGCTTGCGAGTATAGACCTGTCTCACACCAGGATAAAGGCGCCCATTTCGGGCCAGGTCGGAAAGGCCATGTTTACCAGGGGCAATTACGTAACGCCCGCCTCCGGCAACCTTACGACCATTGTTCAGAAAAACCCGATAAGGATAACTTTTTCCCTCCCCGACAGGGAATACCTCGACCAGATGGAATCGTTCAAGTCGACGGGAGAACCTGTATACGACGCCACGATAAGACTTTCCAACGGCGACGAGTATCCACTCAAGGGGTCGAGGGATTTTGAGAGCAATACGATGGACCAGAAAACAGGAACAATGATGATCAGCCTGCGCTTCGAAAACGGGTCGGGCTTGCTGATCCCGGGCGCCATGGTCAGGGTCCTGGTAAAGCCCGCCGAATCCCGGATAGCGCTGATCGTCCCGCAGGAAGCACTTCTTGTAGACCCGCAGGGCGATTTCGTCTATGTCGTGGATTCGTCAGACGTGGCCAGCCGCAGAGTGCTGGAGCTTGGCGAGGAGTATGGAACCATGCGCGAGGTGGTTTCGGGCCTGGAGCCGGGCGAAAAGGTCATCCTTCAGGGCATTCAGTCGGTTCGGCCCGGGGCGACAGTCAAGCCGATATCGCTGGAGGACGGTTCGAACTCCAGAACACCGGCCGAAATAGCCATGGAGTCGGATTTCGATCTCAATGCCGTTGTTTCCCCGGATATAACCGGGGACGAACAGTAAGCAGCAGGAAAGATAAAAACACATGTTTGCGAAGTTTTTCATAGATCGTCCCAGATTTGCAATGGTCATAGCGGTGGTGCTCATGATGGCGGGGGTCATATCGGCCTTCAACCTGCCTGTAAGGCAGTATCCCAGCGTTGCTCCGCCCCAGATATACGTCAGCGCTTCATACCCCGGCGCCGACGCGGAAACGCTGGCGAGGACCGTCGGGACTCCCCTTGAGGAGGCTATAAACGGCGTAGACGAGATGATCTACATGGAGTCCACGTCCAGCAGTACGGGATACTACTCGTTGAGCATAACGTTCAAAACGGGAACGGACATAGACATGGCTCTCGTCAAGGTTCAGAACCGCGTGCAGCAGGCTACGCCTCTCTTGCCGGGCGAGGTTACGGCCAGGGGGGTCACCACTGAATCCAGGTTTTCGGACACTCTGGGTTTCATAACCCTTATATCGCCCAACGGAACCAGAGATGACCTGTTCCTCGCCGATTACGCCACCAATTACATAAACCCGACCCTCAAGAGGGTTCCGGGGATCGGCGACGCCCGGGTGTTCGGCTCCAAATACAGCATCCGCGTCTGGCTGGACCCTGAGCGGTTGGCGTCAATGGGGTTCAGTACAACGGATATAGCCAACGCCATAGCAAGCCAGAACATACAGGCGTCGATAGGTTCGGTGGGAACAAGCCCGGTCAACACAAAGACCTCCATTGTGTATACCCTTACCACCTCCGGCCGACTGGAAAACGTGCGGCAGTTCGAAAACATCATTTTGAGGACAACGGCGCAAGGTGGTCTGGTAAAACTCAAGGATGTAGCCAGGGTGGAACTGGGCTCCGAGGATTATTCCTTCAGCGGGGCTTTAAACGGATTGCCCGCCGCCAGCCTCATGCTTTCGCAGGCTACGGGGTCGAACGCCCTGGAAACGATGAACGCAGTCAGGGAAGCCATGACGGAGATGGAAAAGGACCTGCCGGAAGACACGGAGTTCGTGGTCGGATACGATTCGACACAGTACGTAAGGGCTACGATAAAGGAAATCCTTTTTACCCTTATGCTGACCTTCTCGCTTGTGGTCCTTGTCTGCTACGTTTTTCTTCAGGACTGGCGCGTTACTCTGGTTCCGATAGTAGCCATACCAGTGTCCCTGATCGCCACGTTTACCGGCC
>CAZBLL010000080.1:0-6852 GCA_964492625.1 uncultured Synergistaceae bacterium | reverse complement strand
AGCCTGGTTCCCTGCAGTACGAGAAGTGAATCTTTTCGAAGCGCTTTGATTCTTCGGGCATGGTGTCTTTCAGGTCGTCCGGTACTCCGCCCAGCCCCTTTGGATAGTGTTCGGTGTAGACAACCGGGGTTTTTGTTACCGAGCACGCCTTAAGAAGTATCTTCAGGTTGCTTATCATATGTTCTCCGTCCGAAATAACCGGGAGAAGCCTGGCCTGCATGTCTATCACCAGAAGCCGGGACTTTTCGGGGTCAAGCGTAAATGGCGTCAAGGTAAGAGCACCTCAATTCGTAAAAAAGTCTGTCAGGGGCTATTATAGAGGAAATGGTAGAAGAATGAGCGAAGGAGGCATGTATTTTTCGTGGATACTGTGCTATCCTTTTGTGACTTTGGGTTCAGGCGAGGGAGGTGCTTCACATGAGCGCCCGGAAATCCTTTGACGGTTACGAGAAAAACGGGAAAGAGAAAGACACGTGGACGGTCGGAAAAGTTCTTCGGGCAATGTCGGGATCGGAATGTCCCCCGTTTATTGAACGCCTTGTGTCCGATGTTCAGGACTGGATGTTATCTGCTCTGGGGACGGACGAGGGGCTCGCGTCCGAGGAATTCGGATTCGGCTTCAGCGACCGTAGAGGCGGAGACCCCGACGCTCTTTTCACCCGCCTGGAATGGCTCGAAAAGCACGCCGACGTGCTTCCCGGGCCCAACGCACCATCAGGTCACGAAGATGTGGCCGTTCTGTGCCTGGGCCCCTACGATTTCGATGAAGGCATGCGTATGGCCGTTGATTACGCCGCACTTTTTGGCAGGGAACACTGTCGCAGGGTCTGGATGATCAGCGACAGCTGGGTAGTGGGCGAGGTCATGCGTTACGTACAGCATTTCACTGCTCTTGCTTCTAACGGTGTAGAGGTGCGTTTTCTTCTGGTTACACCCTGGGGGTGGACGGAGATACCAGTCGCCGTTGAGACCGGAAACAGAAAGAATCTGCACTGGAATCCGCGAGCAAAGGAAGACCAGGATTCGCTAAGGCAACGACATTCCGACGATTCAAATTCAAAGTAGCGAAAAAAGCGGCCGGGGCGAACCCCGGCCGCTTTTTATTGTAGTCTGCGGCTAGCCGCCGCTTATCATGTGTATCACCTGGACTTTTGCTTTATCGGGAACGGTAGTATCGTCGAAATCATCCCTGGAAACGGGAACATCGTTTATCCAGACCCCAAGCAAGGGAAAAACATACCTTTTGTAATTGATGATACCCCTTACTGTGAGACCTTCTTTCCATTCCATGGGATCGCCGTTCACCGATATCATGTAGTTAGTCCTTCCACTGATCCTCCGGTTTTGCGTTTTTCTCGACAACAGCCACTACTTCAGGATAGGCCATGTCAAGTTCCTTCAGTTTCTTTACTGTGGGGATACCGTTGCGATCCCAACCACGGCGTTTGTAAACGGCGTCTACCAGGTCTTCCCACTGTGCGCGCCGCGCCTTGTTGAGCTTTTCAAGTTTTTCCTCAACAGAAAGTCCTGCGGGGTCGGTTCCGGTTTCCTTGAGCTCGTTGTCGTAGTACTCGTCGCGGGCTTCCCATTCGTCGGGGAAGACTGGCCCAAGAGCCCTGTCGGGGATGTTGTGGAATTTACGCGTGCCCTTGCCCAGCCTCAGCTGGAATACCCTCTGGAAATTGTAAACGCGCTCCGACTGCTGAATAAGGTCTTCCTTGGTGATATTTTTGCCGGTGACGGCGTTGAAAACGTCGACGTAGTTCTGGACGTGCTCGGGCACCTTGGCTGCTTCCTGCGGAGGATATTTGGTCGTATTGTCGGCCGGTTCAACGTCGTTCCATGGAAGTTTGCAGAGTCCAACCAGTGAGAACCATGTCCGGAAGCAGGGGAAATAGTGCAGTGCTTCGGCCTTGTCCTCAAATGTCGGTATCTGCTTGTTGACCCTGTCCATAAAGATGAGCCAGGCTTCGTCGTGCTGGGGGCCTTTCAGTGTAAGGAAGAAACCGCCCCACTGCGCCATCGATTCCTTGGATACATATTCCGAAACCTCGATGCCCTGTCCTTCCATGCCGAATTTTTCCAGCATTTCACGGGGAGCTCCGAACTTTTCGGCGAAAATGTCCTTCATCTTGTGGACGCCCTGGCCGACTATTCTGGCGAATTCGTCCTTGCCCTCGGCCATGCGGTGAATCAGCTCCATGATGTCCGCCTTGCTGCCGAAGCGGAGTTCAAGGCCGTTGGTGTGCTCCTTGGTCAGGTAGCCCATTTCGTAGCATTCGCATACGAAGGCTATGCCGGTGCCAAGGGAAATGGTGTCCAGCCCGTAATGGTCGGCGTAGAAATTGGTTTCGGTTGTCCAGAAGGGGTCGAAAACGCCAACGTTGGAGCCCAGCCCTGCGCATGTCTCATACTCGGGGCCGTCTACGGTAATCTTTGTGCCCTTCCAGGGGCCGGTCTGCAGTTCAAAATTGTCAACCGCCTTGGCGCAGCTCATGGTGCAGCCGTACCAGCAACCGTCGGAAATCCCCTGGGTGAACATCTTTTCGTAAACCGTAGAGTGGATCTTATCGGCTTCCGGGTGCTGTCCGAACTTGTAGTTGTGGGTTGGGAGCAGGTGATATTCGTTCATTATCTCGTTCAAATGCGATGTGCCCGCTGTGCGCATGCGGCACTGCTTGGAATCCAGAGTAAAGATTTCCTTGTGTATCTTCTGGCTCAGTTTGGTGAGAGTGTCGATATCTGCGGGGTTGTTGGCCGTACCCGAAAGGTCGTGTGTTCTTACGGCGATGGCGACGACCTTTTTATCTCGAAGAATGCTGCCGCCGCCGCCTCGCCCAGCCTGCTTGAGGCGAACTACCTTTCTGTGAGTATCCCAGAAACTGGTGTTCAGGCATCCCCAGAAAGTATGCTCTGCGGCCTTGCCGCTGGAAACCACGGAAACAAAGCGGCGGTCGTTGATATCGTCGGGGTTTGAGAAATGCTCATGCAGCGCCTCTGTAACCGTATATGAATTGACGTCGTCGAAAGGCGATTCCAGTATCTGGACCTTCTGCTCGTCGGAGTCAACAAAAACGATTACGTCCCTGTCGGCTTTACCCTGTATCTCGATGGCGTCCCAGCCAGCGAACTTGAGCAGTGGGCCGAAATGGCCGCCGGAATTGCTGTCGTAGGTCTGTTCCGTCAGAGGAGAAACAAATACGGCGTAAAACTTGCCCATGCCGGGGTACTGAGTAACGCCGCAAAGCGGACCGCCCGAAATGACGATCTCGTTCTCAGGGTCGTCCCAGCGGGTGGTGTCCTTGACCGAGTCCCACAGAAGCTTAAGGCCGAAGCCCCTGCCTCCCGTGAAATGCTCTTTCATGTCCTCGGATACGTTCTTGGCCTCGAATGTCTGCTCACCGACATTGACCTTAAGGGACTTGCCGGAGTAACCCCTCCTGGGTGTGGCCGGATCGTAAGACCATTCCGCAAGCACTTTCATTTTCTCCATCTTGCCATATCCCCCCTTGCAAAAATAAAAAACGCGTGCAGCATTCTTTCGGCGCCTAACAGGTGGCGCTTAAACTCTGTTGTGCGCAGTTTATTCACGCGAACTCCATGATACCATTTTTGTGCAATATTTATCAATCGTAAATCCAACACCGCGCCGTTGACGTCCGCCTTTGCAAAGTGCTACAATGCCCGTCGTTCGGGGCGTAGCGCAGCCTGGTGAGCGCGCCTGCTTCGGGAGTAGGAGGTCGGAGGTTCAAATCCTCTCGCCCCGACCAAATGCAAACAGAGGATCCCGGTTTTTCGCCGGGGTCCATTTTTTGACCTTAGGGACAGTGCGCGTCTGACTAATGTTGACTTAAACCCTTTTCCCTACTATAATAACGGATGTAATTCAGGAGGAACGCATGGGTATTGACGTAGTAGCCCGCAACCGGAAAGCAAGGCACGACTATTTCATTCTCGAAACCTGGGAAGCGGGCATAGTGCTTACTGGAACAGAAATAAAGTCCGTAAGGAGCGGCAAAGTCAACCTTAAGGAAGGCTTTGCGCGTTTCCAGGACGGCGAAATATGGCTTTTTCAGGTGCATATTTCGCCATACGAGAGCGGAACATACTATAATCACGAGCCCGCCAGGTCCCGTAAACTTTTGTTGCATGGAGCCGAAATACGGAGGCTCATAGGAAAGATCAAAGAAAAGGGCCTTACGCTCATTCCGCTTTCCATGTATATAAAGGACGGCAAAAGAGCAAAGGTGGAACTGGCGCTGGTAAAGGGCAAGACAAAGCACGACAAGCGCGAATCCATAGCCGAGCGCGACGCAAAAAGGTCTATGGAAAAAGCAATGAAAAACAGAGAATAAAGGGAATTTGCAGTTGGCAATTTGACAAATCAATAATGGGGGCGACTGGTTTCGACGGCAGGTGAAGGGTTCTGAAGAGCGTGCCGAGTGCCGCATCTCGTAAAAAAAGCGGACCAACAATAGTTGCCAACGATAATTACGCACTGGCTGCTTAAGGGCTAGCCACGTCGACTTGAATCCATATCGCCGGGATTTCTGTTCGGCGTCACCCACAGGCGATTGCTCTGTCCGTTTTGCTTCCGCGCGGATAGTCAAGACTCAGGAAGCTTGGATGAAGGCATCCTGTTTCCGGGAGGCCCGATTCGACACCTAAAACGGAAACTGCGCACGGAGAGCTTCATTGCTGGTCCCTGTCGGACCGGGGTTCGATTCCCCGCGCCTCCACCAAGACCTTATCCGCTGTTACGTGGCATTGTTGTGCAAAAAGCCAGTAACGGCGGTTTTTTTATGGACTTCACACGGTGGTTTTCGGCTAAAATCAGGGAAAAACGTACAACGACCGTACACCATACCGTACAACGGCGTCGAGGTTAAGGCCTGGGCCGATTGGTTACGATAAGTCAGCAGGATAAATCAGGGGGCTCACGCAGAGAAGTATTGCTGATTCTGTTTGTCATGACCAGATTCTTGACGGCGTCAACGGCCGATGCGTTGTATTTGATGTTCCGGTACGTTTCCAGTTCCTTTATAGCTAATTCGTACCCCCTGGAAGGTCTGTACGGTCTATGAGACGTCATGGCTTCGAATACATCCGCCACTGCCAGAATTTGCGCTTCTGGTAATATTTCCTCTTTATTCAGTCCGTTGGGGTAACCGCTTCCGTCAAGCCTCTCGTGGTGCTGATGAATGCATTGTGCTACGGGGCCTTTAAACTCCATAGCCCGAACGATTCTGTAACTGCTTTCCGAGTGTCGGCGGATAATTTTCATCTCGTCTTCGTTAAGTGTTCCGGGCTTGTTCAGTATTTCGCCTGGAACGGAGATTTTCCCAACGTCGTGTAGCAATGCCGATATATAAACGGTCTTTTTTGTTTCTATGTCCAATAACATATGTTCTGCCAGTATCCAGGCTATATTGGCTACTCTTCGCTGATGCTGCGCAGTGTACGGGTCGCGTTCTTCAATCATCTTTGAAAAAGCCAATAGAGTTGTTTCTATCGTTTTTCCCAGTTGTCTTGTGGTGTTGCGCAAGGCGTGCTGGGTTCTTATTGTCTGGTCGACGTCGTAATAAACGCAAAACGAAAATGAGGCGTCTTTTACGGTGAACGGAATCATTGAAACAATAACATGGAATCGGGTTCCATCTTTTTTCTCCCGTGTTGTGATACGTTTCGATGGTCTATCCGCTGACACCATTTTTTTGTTAAAGAGCGATACAAGTCTTTTGACTTTAGGGCTGCGGCCAACGAGGCTGTCTATCTCGTTCATTACCACTTCTTTTTGCTCGTAGCCGAAAAGACCAAGGAATGATTGATTGACCCTCAGTACAATTCCTTTAGAGTTCAACAGTGCAGTTGCTATGGGAGACAGAGAAAACAGGGCGTCGAAAAATACATTGGGAGAAGCGGACTCCCGGAAAAACGCCCCGGCAGATTGCCCGGCGCCATGGAGGGCCGAAACCTTCTTTGATAATGTGGACTCGACAAGAAAGACATGCCGGGCAACGTCGCTCATTGCAGAAGAAAAATCATTTGCGGGGATTTCCGGCTTTTCCAGATAGGGTAATAGATTGCGGTACTCCTGAACCATTATTGACAAAGGATGGTCGGGTGCAAACATAAAAAGCGCCTCCCAGCAACCTTAAACCAAAATCGTTTTACAGCTCAGTACGATAATTTTGAGAACAATCCGTGTAACATTCATACAACATACATTGTACAGAATATTATCCATTTTGTCAGGTAAAAGAGTCAACTCCTACCGAACGGACACAAAAAAGATTTGTATGCGTATTTTGGGGATCTTCAATATTGCTAAACCCATTGTCAAGGGGCATCCAGACTTCCGTACCAAGGGGACACCCACTTTCCCGCAGCTGAGCCTGGCGACGCCGGACTCCCAATATTAAAAAAACCAAAGGCAGCCCCTTTAATTACCCAGGGGCTGCCTTTTTGTGTTGTCGAGGTTTCACTAAAAGGGCGACATCATGATGATGCAGCTGGATTTACTCAACTCAAAAGATCGTCTGCATAGTAGGTGAGCGGGATCAGGTCGGTCCTGTCCAGGTACTTCAGGGCGAACTTGCGGTTCAGAGCCGCGAAATGCCTCAGACCGCACCCCAGTTTATTGAGATAGGAGAAAACCCCGATGGCTCCCGTGGAGAAGTTGTCGGCTTCTTTCCCGTATATCCCCCGGAGATCGGCCAGGTCATGAAAAACCTCGTCTATGGTGCTGCCGAATTTTTTGAAAAGTTCGGGTGTCCTGCCTGCCTTTATCTCGTCCCCGACCGTTTTTCCTGTCATTGCAGCCGCCATTGCGCCGCGGCAGACACCTATGGC
>CAZBLL010000079.1:0-6881 GCA_964492625.1 uncultured Synergistaceae bacterium | reverse complement strand
TCTTCTTCCAGAGAGTCACCCGTAACCGTGACTAGTCCCCGACTTTCAAAAAGCCGTGAGACACATCCCAATTCGCCGAGAGAACCTCCAGCCCTGCTGAAGAGCAGCCGTATTTCGGAAGCTGTTCGGTTTCGGTTGTCGGTGAGGGCCTCAACCAGAACGGCTACTCCTCCGCTACCGTAACCCTCGTAGGTTATCTCTTCGAAGGAAACGCCTTCTACATCTCCCACTCCCTTGCGAATGGCCTTTTCAATGTTGTCGGATGGCACATTGACGGCTTTCGCCCTTTCAAGAGCGGCCTTGAGCCGGATATTCAGCGCCGGGTCGGCGCCGCCTTCCTTGGCGGCTACCATAATTGCCCTGATATGTTTCTGGAATTCCTTGCCTCGTCTTGCGTCCTGGGACGCCTTGCGATGTTTGATGTTCGCCCACTTTGAATGTCCGGCCACTTATGCATCACTCCTGTTGTAAGGCTGTTCACTGACGCTGCAGATTTCGGGCGTCGTACGTTTGTGATTTGAGTGTTTTCTTGCATGTTCAATAAGCTCTATAGTTTCAGGGGCGCCCTCACCACGCAACAAATACTTGTCTATCTGGTCATATGACAGTCCAATCTCTTTTTCGTCGGTTTGCCCCGGCCAGAGCCCCGCCGATGGCGGCTTGTCTCTTATCGGCTGAGGGACCCCGTACCACGAGGCAAGTGAGCGGACTTCGCCTTTGAGCAGGTCTCCCAGCGGCAAAAGGTCGGCTCCGGAATCACCGAACTTGGTGAAATATCCTATAGTGAGTTCCGCGCGATTCCCCGTTCCGCAAACCAGGAAACCTTCCTTCTGTGCTATGAAATACAGGACCGACATTCGCAGGCGGGGTTTGATGTTGGCAAACGCCATATTGGAAGAATCAGGCGTGGAATCGCCTACAACCGCCAGGAATTCATCGTATATGCTGGAAATATCGACCATCATCGTCGGAATATCCAAAGCTTCCGCCACCAATGCAGCGTCTTCGGCGTCACGGGGGTTGCTGTGACACGGCATAAGAACACCCAGCATGTCTTGATTTCCACAGACTTTTTTCAGGATGGCCGCCACCACGGCTGAATCTATACCGCCGCTCAGGCCAACCACACAACCCCTGCGGCCTGAGTCGGAAAGCTTTTTGATGAGCCAGTTCTCGATACCACTTGCCAGAAAACCAGGATGCCTGTATTCCCTTTGCATGTAATCACGCTCCTGAAAACAGTTTCTGTGGTCAGGGTAATTCTAGCACAGCCGCCGTCCGGGGATTACAGTGTTTCACTGAGTTGTTCGGAAGGGAAAGATGTCACGGGATGATACATTTCGGGAACCCGGTCCACAAACACTGGAAGCTGTTTCCGTATGGCCTCGCAATGCTTCATGTCAAGTTCTGCGATTATGATTTCTTCAGAGCACCCGGCCTCGACAAGAAACTCTCCATCCGGAGCCACGGCCATGGAATGGCCGCCGTAACAAACGCCGCCTCCGGTTCCACAGCGGTTGCACCCTATAACGAACATCTGGTTTTCTATGGCTCTGGCTTTCAAGAGGGCTCTCCAGTGGTCCACCCTCTCCATCGGCCACTCCGCCGGCAGATACAGGACCATGGCTCCGGCCAGGGCGATGCTTCTGATATATTCAGGGAACCTGATGTCGTAGCAGACCGCGGCTGAGGAAGGAACACCCCGGGCGCTGAACAACAGCGGCTCGTCGCCCCGTTTGAAAAACAGATTCTCTCCGAGCAGCGGAAAAAGGTGCACTTTGTCATAGGTCGCTTCCACTGACCCGTTATCCGAAATCAGATGGAGCCTGTTTCTCAAATCACCATCCGGCGCCTTCCAGGGAAGTGTTCCGCACAGCATCCAGATTCCGCGTTCACCGCACCAGGCGGACATTTGTTTTACGATGGCGTCCGTTGAATCCGCATGTTCGGACATTTTTTCGTTATCATAGGAACAACTCCAGAGTTCCGGCATGATAACTACGGAAATATCGCTCTCAAGCAGCCGCAGGCATTCGAAAGTGGATTGCAAATTGGCCTCAGGGTCTCCCCACTGGACATCACGCTGTAAAATAGCTACTTTAATAGTCGTCACAGGGTCACGTTTTCCTCCATCCATCAGGGTCCCGGCCTGTCATACAGGGAGGTTTTTATGGAACGGCTTGCGCGTTTTAGTGTATCTTTACCTGCGGGTCTACTCAAGAAGTTCGATCACTGGATCGAAAAAAGGGGCCACAAAACAAGATCCGACGCTTTGAGACAACTTATCCGGTATTACATTGCGGAGTCTTTCTGGGAAGAAGGGGATCAGGAGGTCTACGGCGCCCTGACTCTGACGTATGATCACCACTCCCATGACGCCGCGCGTGAAGTTACGGCCATTCAACACGATTTCGGAGATATCATAATCTGCTCGACGCATATACATGTCGACCACAATCACTGCTTCGAGGTCGTTGTACTCCGTGGCGAGGCCGCAAAAGTGAAGAACTTTCTCAATGCGGTATCGGGCCTGAAAAGCGTACATAACAGTAACCCGGTCTTTACTGCGCCGCTTTAGAGAAGGCACATCAACAAAAAAGCCCGTCAACGACGGGCTTATGTTCTATATTCCTCAGCCTGAGGGGGCGCATCCACCCTTTTTGCCCAGGCCCTCTCCCTCAACCAGTATGAGGGCCCTGCTTCTGCACTTGGGGCACTTGCTTTCCGGCTGGCGCTCCTCCGTTTCAAACTCGTAACCGCAGGAGGCGCAACGGAATTTCCTCTTTCCCTCCATTGGAACATCTCTCCTTTTCGGCCGCTAACGAGAAGCCCGCAATTGCGGGGGCGCCAAAACCAGGTTTTACAGCGTTCCCGCCGTGGCTACCATGACAGCCTTTATTGTATGCAGCCTGTTTTCCGCTTCGTCGAACACTTTGGAATTTCTCGACTCGAACACGTCTTCCGTAACCTCGTTACCTTTAACTGCGGGCAGGCAGTGCAGGAAAATGGCGTCGGGGTTTCCAGTGGCCTTCATCAGATCGTCGTTGACCTGATAGGGCTGGAGCAGCGCTTTCCGTTCGGCCAGCTTATCCTCCTCACCCATTGACGCCCAGACATCCGTATAAATTGCGTCCGCGCCTTCAACGGCCGCGGCCGCATCGTCAATACACTCGATCAGGGCCCCTGATTCTGCGGCGAGTTCGAGGCATTCGTCCACAAGCGCCTTTTCGGGGTGCAGGGAAGACGGAGCGGCTATAACGAAATGCATTCCCAGTTTCGCGGCCCCTATCATGAGCGAGTTTGCCATATTGTTCCTGCCGTCCCCTGCAAAAACCAGTTTCACGTCTTTCAGGGTACCAAAATTTTCCTGCAATGTCAGGAAATCTGCAAGTATCTGAGTAGGATGATACATATCGGTGAGGCCGTTCCAAACCGGGACACCTGAAAATTCCGCCAGTTCCTCCACTATGGACTGCTTGAAACCACGATACTGTATGCCGTCGAACATCCTTCCGAGCACCCTTGCGGTGTCCCTTACGCTTTCCTTGTGACCCAGCTGTATATCGTTCTTTCCCAGGTACTCGGGGTGCCCGCCTTCGTCGATACACGCAACGGTAAAGGCGCATCTTGTACGCGTGGAGGGTTTTTCGAAAAGCAGCGCAACGCTTTTGCCCTCAAGCGCCCGACCACGTACGCCTGTAAGTTTCTTTTCCTTGAGCCCCGCGGAGAGATCAAGAAGGTATTGTATCTCTTCGTGAGTAAAATCCTTTAACGTAAGAAAACTTCTTCCCCTGAGATTTATAGCCATTGCAGTTCCTCCTTCGGAATAGTTGAGAACAGACGTTCGCTAGTCTCGCCACATGGGCATGCTCATGCACCTGGGACCGCCGCGGCCGCGACCCAGTTCCGCGCCCTTGATTTCAAAAACCTTGATGCCGTTTTCGCGCAACACCCTGTTCGATACGACGTTGCGCCTGTATGTAACCACGACTCCCGGAGCAATGGAAAGCGTATTGGTGCCGTCGTTCCACTGGTCTCTCGCAGCAGCGATCGAGTCGCCCCCGCCCGTTTCTATCAGTCGGACCTGGTCGAGGCCCAGAACCTTTTTCATGCAGTCGGCCACGTCTTCATGAAGATTAATGGAAGCGAGAGCGCCATTGGCGTCATATCGCAGTTCCCAAATACGAATACTTTCCTTGAGATCGGGGTAGATTGTAAAGGCGTCCCAGTCGACCATGGTAAAGACAGTATCGAGATGCATCGCCGCCCGTGTTTTCGGGATATCAACCGCAAGAATTGTTTTGACTCCCGTTTCTTTCGCAAGGCGGCTTCCAACGATCTGAACCGCTCCTGCTCCCGTTCGCTGGCTGATCCCCATGGCCACCACCTTGTCGGAGAGAACCAGAACATCTCCGCCTTCGATATGATAGGGATAGGTGTCCCTGGCCTGATCGCCAAAAAGGATTTTTATGTTTTCAAAATAGGGATGATTCTGGAATATATAGCGCGCGTAAAGCGGTTCCCTGCGTCTCGCGGCAAAATTCATAACACTTATCACAACGCCGTCCTGAACAAAACTGAATGGATCCCTCTGAAAATACAGGTTGGGAAGCGGCCGGATGAGAAGGTCCTTGGGCGACAGCGCGTTCAGCACCAGGCTGGTGCAGGGACTGAACATTCCGAGTGCTTCTTCCTTGGTTATTCCGGCAATAAGTATCTCCGCGAGCTCGCTCGCGTTGATTTCCATAAATTCGTTCTTCAGGGCGGTCGCCAGGGGGATGTCGAGAGCCTCAAGGGCCAGAACTTCGTCAAGCAGCGATGACCGGGTTTCCTCTTCACGCAAAATGTGTGAGAGACAGTTTCTGAAATAGACCACCTCGACACCATTGTCGCGAAGAAGATCGGCAAAGGCGTCGTGCTCTTTCTGAGCTTCCTCCACCCAGAGAATGTCATCGAAAAGCAACTCGTCCTTGTTGTCGATAGTAAGTCGCTCAAGCTCTTTTCCCGGCCTGTGGAGCATTACTCTTTTCAGTTTTCCTATCTCGGACGCTACATGAAAATCACTCTGCTCGTTTCCCATGACTTACCTCCCTGAAAATAAACTGAATAGTCCTTCTGGTTCATTTCCAGTATATAACAGACATCCTGATTTGTCTCAACGAAAAAGAGCGGAGTCATCCTCCGCTCGCCATCCGTTCTACGGTTCTTTTCATGTTTGTCAGCGGGCGGCTTCGATCTGGTTCAGGGATTGCTGTGATGTTTCGCCGGCCTCGACGTAACCTCGCTGTACCTCCATCGTGGTAACTTTCGAAGCCTTCAGAAAACCTGAAAGAAAGTCAAAGGCTTTCCAGGGTTCAGCCCTGCACCCGCATGTAAACAGATCTATAGCGGCGTATCCATGTTCCGGCCAGGTATGTATCGTCAGATGCGATTCCGAAATAATAACTACGCCGCTTATCCCGTATGGCTCGAACTTTCTGAATGCGACGTCAACTACCGTGGCTCCTGCAACCTCGGCGGCTGTTTGCATGGCCGCCTGCAATCCCGACAGGTTATCAAGCCTTTCCCTGTCACAGTCATAAGCCTCCACCAGGATATGTTTGCCGAGACTCTGCTGCTTTTTCAACAATTTCCACCTCCCCATAGTAACAGACACTCTCTTACAAGAGCCGCCCCAAGGGCGGACGTAACACCATTGCAGTCAAGCTCAGGCGCGACCTCGACGATATCGAAACCTACAACATCGACGCCGGCTTCCTTCATGATACGCAGGGAATCCAACACCTCGAGAGGTGTGTTTCCGCCCGGTTCGGGGGTTCCGGTCCCCGGAGCCGAACCGGGGTCAATTACGTCAATGTCGATGGACAGGTATACCGGAAAATCGCCGAACAGATCGACCGCGGATCGGATGTTATCCTTAATATCGGGCCCCGGGTACATGGAAACATTGTTTCGGCCCCACTCGATTTCTTCCCTGCATCCGGAGCGTATGCCGAACTGGAAAAGCCGTTCCGGCGAACCAAGCACATCGGAAGCGACCCTGCGCATGACCGTAGCGTGGTTCATTGCGGAACCGAGGTGGATATCTCTGAGATCAGCGTGAGCATCCAAATGAACAACCCTCAGATCACTGAAAACCTGTCCCGCCGACCGGATAACAGGTAAAGACACAAGATGCTCCCCGCCAAGGAAGCATCCTTTGAAACCTCTTTCAAATATCCTGTTTGCGGTCAGAAATATCTTTTCAAGGTCCACTTCCATGTTGACCCTGGAAAAGGACAGGTCGCCCATATCAAAATACTCTACCGAATCAAGTGATTTTTCAAGCACCAGACTGTATGTTTCAAGATGGTGCGACTCGGATCTTATGGATTCGGGGCCGTGGCGTGCACCCGTTTTCCTGGTGGCCGTGGAGTCGAGAGGAAGACCCAGCAGACGAAAACCTGCAACCGGTGGTTTTGGGGCGCTTCCTATGAACACCTCAGCCGTCACCCTGGTTTTCTCCGAGTATCTCGCTGAGAAAAGGCGGCAGGACGAAAGAAGCCGCATGTATTGCATCTGTGTAGTACCGTGTATCGACGGGAAGGGCGCTGCGGGGAACCGAGGGATCGGGCGCCTGTCTGCCGCCCGTACAATATGTCCACATCCCCGTGGGATAAGTGGGCATGGCGCCCCAGAAAAGTCGAACATCGTCGAATACTCTGGACATTGCGTCATGAGCACTTTTAAGGATTTCGGGTTCTGCGAAAGGCGACTCCGTCTGGCCCACTGCGTAACCACCCGGTTTCAGCGCCTCGTATACATCTCTGTAAAAGGGTTCCCTGAAAAGTCCTTCTGCAAACTCCACCGGGTCGGTGCTGTCGATGATAATGACATCAAGG
>CAZBLL010000078.1:0-6913 GCA_964492625.1 uncultured Synergistaceae bacterium | reverse complement strand
TCAATCAGATAGGAACGCCGCTTGATGCTCCATACACCAGATTTGACAATAGCTCTAATCGAGCGGCTGGATACGTTATCAGCAATAGTAAGAGACCCATTCGCCTGTTTTTTCTATCATCCATATGTGGCGGGAGACATGTATCTCAGAGAGCTGGCGCCTCTTGTCCGGGACCGGGGTTTCGTTTTTGTTGATGTGGGCGCCGATCTTGGAGAGCCGCCCAGGGTCAAGGTGACACCGGCAGAGCATCTCTGGGTGGTAGCGGCAAAAGAAACAAGCGAAAAGAACTATATCCCGCTTGTGGCGGGGTCTATCTCGGCGCTTGTACTTTTGCTGATTTACCTCCGCCTGCGCAAAAAACGAAGAAAGGAGCTCTTCAGACAATGATAGGACCTCTCGACTATGTTTTCATAACCTGCCTGATCGTTATCTGGAGCGTTCTGTTGTACCACGTGGTCCTTTCGTACGCGGGTTATCGTTACTCTCTGGAGGCGGAGGAGGAAAAAAAGCGATACGACAGCCTGCCCATAGGTGAACTTCCATCGGTTACGGTGCTGGTTCCCGCTCATAACGAGGCTGCGGTTATTGAACGGACGCTAAGGGCTATTCTGGCAATGGATTATCCCGGCGGGGTTTTAGAGGTACTGTGTCTGAACGACGCTTCTGCGGATGAAACACAAAAGATCGCCGAAACAGTGGCGGCAGGATCCGGCGGTATTCTTAAAGTGCTCAGAGTTCCGGAAGAGCGTGCGGGCAGAGGCAAATCCTCGGCTCTCAACTATGGGCTCGAACAGGCTGCGGGCGAAGTGATAGCGGTATACGACGCCGACAACACGCCGGAGAGGAGCGCCCTTCTCTACCTGGTCAGAAACCTGGTAAACGGCAAGGGGGTTCTTGGGGCCGCCATAGGCAAGTTCAGGACACGAAACCTGGAAAGAAACATTCTGACAAGGTTCATAAACCTGGAAACCATCTTTTTCCAGTGGACCACCCAGGCCGGAAGGTGGAAAATGTACGGCCTTACAACGATTCCCGGCACCAATTTTGTGGTATGGACCGAACTGCTTCGGTCTCTGGGCGGCTGGGACGAAAAAGCGCTTACCGAGGATACGGAACTGTCTATCCGTATATACCTCCAAAAAAAGCTCATCAAGATGGTTCCCTATTCCGTAACATGGGAAGAAGAACCGGAAACATGGCCGGTCTGGTTCCGGCAGCGTACGCGTTGGGCCAGAGGCAACATATACGTACTGAGAAAATACATCTTTTCGCTGTTATTAAAGGGTCGGTTTCGTCTTTACTGGGATATTCTCTACCTGATGATGATATATTTTCTGTTTCTTGCAAGCGTCAGCACCTCTCTGGTTCTTTTTGCTCTTGGAGTCACGGGACTGGGGAAAATCGTGCTGGAGGGACCCTTCAACATTTTATGGTTCCTTGCGGCCGTGCTCTTCGTTGTGGAGATGGGTATCACATTGACAACGGAAGCCGGGGAAGACAAAAAGTCCAACCTTTTTCTGGCTCTGGTCATGTATTTTACCTATAGCCAGATGTGGCTGATCGTAATGTTTAACGCAATTATTCAGGGAATTCTGGGCCTTTTCAGGAAAGAAAAGACTTTCTGGGTTAAAACCAAGAGGGCGGGGTGATGTTATGAAAGGGCGGAGGAAGACTTTATTTCATCATTTATTTACGAAAGCTTTTTGCGCTGGTGTGGTCCTGTTTCTCTGCGTAGCGACTACCGCAGACGAAGGAGCGTGTTCGGTTACTTCCATCCGGACAGGTATCCAGCCAAAGGGGCCGAGGATAGTGCTGGATCTCGACAGGCCGGCAAAATATTCTATCGACAGAACGGGCGGGGATGTCCTTGTCAGGGTGTCTACAGATATCTCGCGGACAATGCAGGGCGGTTTCCCGTCTAACCGCCTGGCTTCCAGCTTTCGCGCGTATTCGGAAGGAGCCGGTGTGTCGGTAGTAAAGGTAGGCCTCGCCTCGGACAGGGTTTCCATCAGGCATTTTGTACTTCAAAACCCCGACCGTATAGTGCTGGATTTTTATTCCACTTCAGCCGCCGCGACTCCGCCCCCGGCGCCGAAGGTTTCGGAAACCGGTGAAACAAAACCCAGGGAACCGGAACCCGCGCCTGTAAACGTTGCTTCGCAGAACCTGGTTCCCGCTTCCGGAACCTACGGAGGGAAAGGCCCCCAGGCTTTCAACGGACTACTGACGGATATAGACCTGTCAGTTAACAGCGTTTTCGCTACCCAGACTTTCTATGTCGATATCTCACCTACCTGGAAAGTGCTGGACGGTTGCTATATTCACGTGGTATTGAGTCATTCCCAGATGACTAATCCGCGGATATCGAACGTCGTCGTAAGCGTCAATGACGCCCCTGTCCACACTATCATTTTAGACAAAAACAACACATGGAAGGGCGAGATCAAAATCCCGGTGGGCGCCGAATACTTTGGCCCCGAAACCAACGAGATAACCCTCAGCAGTTTCATGAGAGCAAGCGAAGAGCAGTGTCAGGATATAGACAACCCGGGCAACTGGCTCAGGATACACAGGGAGAGTTTCGTTCACTTGCGTTATCTTCCCCGGACTGATCTGAGGCTTATGGATTTCACTACGCCCTATTTCGAGACAAATCCCTATCATAAGGAAGACTGTCTGCTGGTCGTCCCCGATAAATTCCAGCCCGAAGAATTGCAAGCGGCCTATAGTCTGGTTCTTGACTGGGCCCGAGAAGCGCGATTCAAGGACTTTAGACCTCTTGTTATGCGACTGGGCGATGTTACGCCCGAACTGGCGACAGCCTTCAATATCATCTACTTCGGGAGGTCCGCCGCCTTTCCGACCAACCTCCATAAGTCGTTCGGCACGCCGGACAATCTCAAGGATGTTGTTTTTCTGTCCACGTTCCTGAACGACAAGGGCAAGGGCCGGATGCTGATAACTGCGGAAAACGCTGACGGTGTGCTTTTTGGAACCCGGGCCCTGATACTGCCGGAACTGAAGGATCAGATGAACAACAGGAAACTTGCTCTTTCCCTTAAAACGCCTTTGCCTTCCGTAACAACAAAGGCCGAAGAAGATATGGACCTTCTTTTTTCAGAGGTTTTCACGGGAGACGTAGTTTTCAGAGGGACGTACAGCCACGAGCAGATGCTCAGTTTCCAGATACCGCCGCAATGGGAACTGCGCGGCGATCCTCAACTTGTGCTTCATTTCCGGCACGCTCCTGCGCTTAACGAAAGAAAATCGGCGCTTACAGTGGAGATCGACGATGTTCCGGTACGATCATCGCCGCTTGGACCATCGAACATCGAGGGCGGCCGCCTGGTCGTTCCTATCCCCGAAAACAAGAGGGGCGGGGAGTTCCTGAATATAAACCTTACGGCGTATCTGGATATAGACACATTCGACTGCGGACATAATTTTACCGAAGCCGCATGGCTGGTGGTCGACCGCGCATCCTATCTCCATATGCCGCACGATTTAAAAACCATGCAGCCGCTTCTGGAATATCTTCCGTATGCTCTCGCGGGAAACGATATCACCCTTTACGTAAGCCCGTCGACAGACGGGGGCGCGCTGACGGCAATGGGGGTTATCCTTCTCGACTGGCAGCAGAACCTGGTGAGCGACATTTCAGTAAGGGTAAAGAACCTCAACGCATACACGGCGCCAGGTGCGGGTAAAAGCGCTGTTGTCCTTGCTCCTGTTGACCAGATCATTGCAAAGAACATCAGATTGGCCGTTGGTTATGACAAAAAACAGAAAAGAATAATATCGGGCTCAAGTGTTCCCGTAGTTCCCGATTTCGGCGAAGACGCCGCGCTTTTCCAGTTGGTCCGCGCCGGCGGCGAAACGGACGACGGTTTGATACTGGCGGCCGGTTGGGCCAGAACCATGCCCAGCGGGGAGCTCTTCTGCGATGTGCTCCTGAAAAGTAGACTTAGGGGCGATTTATGCCTTGTTTCCCCAAAGGGCAAGATAGTTCCCTTTTACCTGCAAACACCGGAGCCCAGTGCGCCTGAGAAAAAGCCCGAGGTCTGGTATGAAAGACTGCTTGAGAGGTTTAGAGGTGACAGAACGATACTGGGCATATTTGCCTTGAGCACGTCACTGGTTCTGTTCGTGTTGTTTGTTTCGCTTATACGCACCATGCGCCGCAGGTAACGCGTCAGAGAGCATGGATTCGACCGGGGGCACACTGTAGTGCAAATGGAAATGGAAAGAGCCCGATTCTTTATGAAAAAGGCCCTTAACCTGGCCAGTGATGCGGCGTTATTGGGGGAGGTGCCAGTAGGCGCCGTTGTTTTCCGAGGCGATACGATACTGGGCGAGGGCTGTAACAGAAAAGAAACCGACTGCGACCCCTCGGCCCATGCCGAGATCGTGGCCATGCGACAGGCCGCCCTTAAAACCGGCTGGTGGTCTCTGGAGGGCTGTGACATCGCCGTAACTCTGGAACCATGCCCGATGTGCGCCGGGGCTCTGTTGCAGGCCCGCATGCGATCCGTATATTTTGGCGCGAGCGACCCCAGGTGGGGAGCGTGTGGTTCGCTTTATGATATTCCGTCGGATCCAAGATTCAATCACAGGTGTAAAGTTACAGGTGGCGTCCTTGAGGGGGAATGTGTTACAATCCTCCGGGAATTCTTTCAGGCCCGTCGTAAGGTGTGATTGCGCGGAGAGATGGCCGAGTGGTCGAAGGCGGTCGACTCGAAATCGACTAGGTGGTTGATAGCTGCCTCGTGGGTTCAAATCCCACTCTCTCCGCCAAATACAACCAATAGAACGGGTTAAAACCAATAGCTGGAGAAGTGGCCGAGTGGTCGAAGGCGGGCGCTTGGAGAGCGTCTGGGCGGCAACGTCCCGTGGGTTCGAATCCCTCCTTCTCCGCCAGACTTCAAAGCCGGGGCTCAAATGAGCCCCGGCTTTTTGCATGAGTTCGGAGTGTAAATAAGAGTAAACTATTGTTTTATTCGTCATTTAGTAGTGTTATAATGAAATACAATAAAGACAAACTAAATCCCATTGGCATGAAACAGTGGTGATAATGATGGCGGCACACTATGGCAAGATTGTGTTTCTTGTATGCACGGTTCCGCAAACACTGCATCGCCGGGCTGCTGCCCGGAACATGTACGTTTCTCAATGGTTTCGCAGCGCAAGGCAACTTGCCGAAAGCGAAGCCGATGAATGGTTTGTGGTTTCGGAGCAGGCGGGGCTCGTGGGTCCCGAAGAAACGCTCGATCCCGACTCCGCAGCCCGGGACGGCTGTTTTCAGGCCCCCATGAGTCTCGAAAGAGAGCGCATTATTTCGCAAACGCTTTTGGAGGGTCTTTTGCCCAGACTTAACCGTGGAGATATGGTTGTTATCCTTGCAGGAAAGTTTTTCCCCTCCATCCTCGAAGAAAAGCTTCGTGCGAGGGGGATAAGAACTTTTGCTCCTTTCCGAGAACTAGACTTCGTGCAGCAGCTTCACTGGCTGAAACAGGCCTGAATTTCCATTCTTCGTGTGGTACAATCGTCAGGCGCAAAATATTACAAGCGGTTTTTTGCGGGACGCCCAGTCCCGTGCGGCGAAAGCCCGTGAACCCCGCCAGGCCCGGAAGGGAGCAACGGTAATCGGTGTCTTTCGGGCGCCACGGGGGTGCTGGGTTTCCCGCTGAAAGCCGCTTTTCCTGTTTGACCCGGGGAGCGTAAATGTAACGGAGGGTAAAATGCCGGAAAAATTGCGAAATGGATACCTGAAACCCGGGAGATGTTTGCCCGAAAACGCCCGTTTTCTGCTTCAGCCCGTTTTTGTGGTGCCCGTGGAGGTTTTTACAACAGGCATGCTGGCGAGGCCCCAGTACAGGCGAATGAAGGCCGTGGTGGAAGCCGGTTCGGGAATGGTGGAGCTTTTTCCCGAAAAAAAAATAGTTATTGAGCACAGAGAACCGCCGCAGGGCGAAAAGCTGCCGGCGTCCGTAAAGGCCGCCTCGGCTGCGAGGGTGGCTGAAGAGGCCGCGATAGGCGAGGGGCGCGAAGGCTGGAAGGCGCTGTTGAGATCGGCCCACGTTATGGCGCGGGGAGAAGAAACCGAGGCTTCATGGAGGGTATGGATAGTCAGAGGAGACTCTCTGGAAGATTCGCTAACGGGACGGACCATCAGGGCCGGCGCGTTGCTTTCAATGATGCTTTCGGAAGACAGGTCTTCTGAAAGCAACTCCTTTAACGATGTTGAAACTGAATAAAAAGGGGGTGCGGTTTTCCGCCCCCCCTTTTATTACTGGGATTCAGCGCCGTCGGGTTCCAGTTGCATTGGGGCAATGTCGATAAGTGTTCCTATGAGCCTTTCCATTTCATCCATATCCGGCGACCTGGACTCGGCCAGACACCTGCGAACGTAGTTTTTCAGGATCTCTATGCAGGCTTTCTGCATGGCCTTTCGTGCGGCGGAAAGCTGCAAAAGGATATCTTTGCAGGGTTTGTCCTCGATAATCATGCGCTGGATACCCCTGAGCTGGCCCTCCACCCGTTTCAGCCTGTTGAGCATTGCCTTCTGATCCGGCGGCATATTTTCCAGTTGCTGAATCAGTGATGTTTTTGCCATTTTGAGTTCCTCCCTGAGTGCTGATAATGCTGAAGTAGGTATACCGGGTATATGGTACGGCGAAAGTTGTTGCTGGTCAATCTGCACCTGTGCTATACTCCCCTGTGGCCCTTATATCGCACACGGTCCGACCGGAACGGCGGTGTCCGCCAAACATGCGGATTCCGTTTCGGAAAGACGACCGTGGAGGGACAAAAACCAGGGAGGGATAACCGTGGCTATAGTGACCATGAAGCAGTTGCTGGAGTGCGGCGTCCATTTTGGACACCAGACCCGGCGCTGGAACCCGAAGATGAAGCC
>CAZBLL010000077.1:0-6953 GCA_964492625.1 uncultured Synergistaceae bacterium | reverse complement strand
ACAAGGATACGCCGCTTTACTTTCTACCGCCATACACCAGAAATGAGCTTAACTCCTATGCTATCGTTGGTTGGTGAAGCACCATGCTAAACCATAACACAGGCCCGCACGGGCCGGGAGGTGGGATTCGTGCCGCGAAAAATACTTGTCGCGCTCGACATGAGCCCCATGAGCAAACCTCTCGCCGGCTACGCCCTTAGTCTTGCATTCAGACTCGACACCGAAACAACCTTTATCCACGTATTGCCGCACACATACCTGTGGCGAGGGTACGACAACTGGCTTCCGCGAAATCTTGACAAAGATGTCCACGAGGTCGCTCAAAAAAGGATACGCTACTTCCTTAAAAAGGCCGAGGAAAGCAACCCTCACCTCGCGGGCGTCAAGCGTGAAATAATCGTGGAAGAGGGCAACCCGGCCGATATCGTTATCGAGACGGCGCGGGATGGACAGTTCAACCTGATCCTCATAGGCCACAGGGGGCACAGCACTATCGAAAGACTGGTAGTGGGAAGCACCGCCACCAGCATTGCCCGATACGCCCACTGCTCCATACTTCTCTACAGACCCGGCCTGGAAGAAGTTCTCTAGCCGAAAGCTAAGGCCCGGCCTGAGCCGGGCCTTCAAGCATATCCTGGCAGTGGTCGTCAGATAATAAGCTTTCCGCCCTTTTTGGTGTTCATGCTGTCCAGCTGCTTCAGGACCGCAGGAGAGGCTACATCGATCTTGGGCTTGGCGTTCTGCTGTTTGGAAGACATTTCCTGAGCCTTTTGTTCGTAATCCTTCATCGCTTTTTTGATGGCCTCTACGTCGCCCTTGACCCACTGGAGGATGCTGTCGGCTATGGCGGTCACGACGTCGTCGCCTGGCATTTCCGAAATGGCGCCGAGTTCCTTGAGTATGCGGTGCTCTTCCCTGATGGACTCTTCGATGTCCTCGTCGGTGATAAGACCTTTTTTGTACATGACCCGTCCGAGGATATTGAACTTGGTCTTGATGTTTTCCTGATTGTAGGCCATGTTGTCGACCCGGGCGAGCAGCATGGACAGTATCTCGTCCAGGCTGATCTGCATAGGCACATCCATTGTGAAACCCCCTTCATATTGGTGAATCGGGAAATATTGTACCACGAGGCGCGGACCCCTTTGCGGGGGCCGACACAGGCTCTATACTCATATTCAAATACCGTTCCGGGAGGATGCGCGCATGTCGCATGGCTTCAAGAGGATGCTGCTGAAGGGTCTGGCCCAGGTGCGCCAGGAAACACCCACACTCATGCTTACCACGTTCGGCACTACCATTGTTTCGCTGGGCATTATGTCGCTGACCATACCGTTCCGCCTGCCCGACTCGGGCGTTTCGGGCATTGCCGTACTCGCCAATTACGCCATGGGCATTTCTCCGGCATGGATCGTTGCGGGAGCCAATATCATACTGCTGCTGTGGGGTCTGCGGGAACTTTCCATGCGGTTCGTAGCATGGACCGTATATTCAGTTACGTTAATGACCATTCTCCTCAAACTTTTCGAGAACGTCCCCTACCCCGACCTTGATGAAAGGCTTCTTGTCGCCATTCTGGCAGGGGTGGTCAAGGGGCTTGGCAGCGGGCTGGTTCTGCGTTCGGGCAGTTCCCTTGGAGGCACCGACATCGTTGTCGTGGCGCTGCGACGCCGGTACGGCATAGAGGTGGGCAGGTTTACCTTCTACATAAACCTGGTGATACTGGGCGTTTCCGTATTCATCGTAGGACTTGAGGGCGCCATCTACGGCCTGGTCAGTATTTTCGCCAACGGCCTCGTGACCGACAACGTGCTGCGCTCGTTCGACAGGAGGAGGCAGGTTTTCGTAATCAGCAACGATCCGCATTCAGTGGCGCAGTTCATAACATCGGAACTGCGCCGGGGCGCCACAATGCTCCACGGCGAGGGCGGCTACACCCACGCCGAACGCCAGGTGATTCTGTGCGTTCTTACCCCCAGGCAGACAATGGACCTTAAAAGATACCTCTCGAGCCACGACCCCAGGGCCTTTATGATAGTCTCCGACGCTTCCGAAGTCGTCGGGCGCGGTTTCAAGAAGTGGAAGGCGCTTTAAGGGCAGCCGACAGCGGTCAGGCGTCAGCCTGCAGGAAAGGCCTTTGGTGACATCCCTTATCTGCCAGCTGGCGGAGAGGGATCTGGTTTTTTGTGATCAGGAAATCAAGATCAGACCTCGCCCTTTAATTTTATTGTTCTGGTTTTCAGTTATAATACACTCCGCTGTTGTTCCTTTAATCATTATTTGTCGAGGTGTTGATTGTATGGCTGAAACCAATAATACTCACGAAGCGGCACAGCAAACACAGTATATTCAGCGTCAGGACGACGACGAAATAAGTCTTATTGAACTATGGGACATTCTGGTTCGTCGTAAAAAAATACTTGCGGCCGTTTTTGCAATCGTAATCATTGCAGCGCTGGGATACCTTATGGTTACAAAACCCATATACGAAAGCAGGGCAATCATTTCCGTAGGCTTTATTCCACAAAATCCTGTCTTCAACGAATCGGAAAATGCTTTCGAAACCAAGTTTGTTGAAAAACCTGAAACCCTTATGCGTCAAATCAAGGAAAAGCATAACGTAAATGTAGAAACCCAAAAAACCGAAGAAGGCCTCTTGATTCTCACGGCACAGGGATTTTCTCCTGAAGAACCAAAGATTAAACTCTTGAGCGCGATAGAAGAAACACTCTTGCGCATAAACGCATTATTCGATACCGCGGCTAGGGATTTCGACAATTATACAGATTTTCTCTATTCGCAAAAATCAGAACTGGAAAAACAAATTCTTGAGTACAAGGAAAAAATCGATTCGGCCTCTGCCAAAAACCCGTCACTTTCAGCGATGCTTGTTCTTGAAAAGGGCAGAGCTTTAGAACAAAAAGTATCTATTGAAAAGCAAATTATCATGATGCGTTTTGCGCTTTCCCCAGTGAACACACAACCTTCAAAGGTATTGAAGGAACCAACGATATCAGAGGAACCTGTTAAACCAAAGAAAAAACTGGTTCTGGCTCTTTCGTTCGTACTCGGGATCTTTATGGGTGTTTTCGCGGCGTTTTTCGCGGAGTTTCTGGCAAACGTAAAGAAGATGAGGCGGGAGAGGGTAAATCAACAACTACAGCAGAGGTGAAAATAGTTTGTCATTCCGAGGAATGAAATAACGGGGAATCTCTTTTTTCGCGAGCCGTAAACCGTGAATCGTTAACCGCAAGACCAACCGGATTCAACACCTAGATTTCTACGGGGCACGCCGTCACACTTCGGGATTCAAAATGATAGACTTTTTCGGTTCTTCGTTTACGCCCTTGTTTGCAACCATCGCCGCTCCAATGAGCGGAGCGTCGGGGCCCAGGGCGCTGATGCGGATATCCAGCAGGTCATGCCAGGGTGATGCCAGGTAGCGAAGGACAAAGGGTTTAAGTTCTTCCGCCAGATCGGGGATATTGCTCAAGCCCCCGCCCAGGACAACGGCCCGGGGATCGAAGAAATGGATTGCCGTCGCTATGGTTCGCCCAAGGGCGTCGAAGGCCAAGTCCCAGATACGGCGTCCGGAGTCGCATTCGCCGCGCAGGATGTAAAGGTTTTTGGCGGTGTCTTTTATACCGGTTTCCCTCAAAAAAACGGTTTCTATGGCGTCTGCCCCAAAGAGGGTTTCGGAGTGCCCTATGGCCCCGCAGCCGCACGGCAGTTCGCCCCCCACGGCGGCATGGCCCAGTTCGCCCGCCATGCCGTGAAAACCCCTGAGAAGTTTCCCTCCGCAGACCACCCCGCCCCCTATGCCCGTGCCAAGCGTAAAGACCACGTAGTCGGTCATACCTTTTGCGGCTCCCGCCGCGCCCTCGCCCAGGGCGTAGCAGTTGGCGTCGTTTTCAACCGCAACGGAACAGCCAAGGGTTTCCTGCGCCTTTTGTCTCAGCAGGAAATTCTCCCACAAAGGAAAGTTGGGTGAAACCAGCACACGCTCTCTGGACGCATCAAGCATGCCGGGGACCCCTATCCCCACCCCGGTGATTGCACGATCCGCCGTTACCCGTTTCACCAGGCGGGACACGGCGCCAAGCACGGCTTCGGGCTCGCGCGTCTGCGGCGTGGGCGCTTCTTCCCTGCCGGTTACAATTCCATTGCCGGCGTCAACGATCGCCGCGGTTATAGTGTGACCACCGAGGTCAACGCCTATCAGCATTCCGCGTTATCACCCATTGTTTTTCCACGAATGGATCAGTTTCGGGTTTTTAAGCAGTTCCCTGCCTACACCCGCAATGTCGCAGGCTTTTTCCGTGATCAGGTCGTTCGCTACGGTAAATTCCCTTATACCGCCCGTACAGACCAGCGGTGTTTTTCCGATAACGCCCCTGAGCGCCCGGGCCCACGGCGCGAACCAGGCCGAACCCTTTCCGTCGAAAAGACACATATTGCCCGATATATCGAGCAAATCAACCTTGAGGGCGGCCAGTTCACGTGCGATAACGAGTGAGTCCTCTACTGTCTGGCCCGCCGGTTCCTCCCCGGGCGGAGTGTCGGCGACACCCAGACGCACGGCAAGGGGAAAGTCGCTCAGCACAGACCTCACGGCCTCGTAGATTTCGAAAAGCAGTCTGGCCCTGTTCAGGGGTTTACCGCCGTATTCATCGGAGCGTCTGTTGGTTATGGGGCTCAGGAACTGTCCCAGCAGAAAACCATGGCACGCGTGGATCTCTATTCCGTCGTATCCGGCCTTGCGACCCCTGAGGGCCGCTTCTGCGAAAGACTGCACCAGTCCTTGCATATCCTGTTTCGCTATAGCAGTGGGCATTACCTGCAGAGTGCAGCGGGGATGCCGTATGGCTGAAGGCGCTATGAAATTGCCGCCTCCGTTTACCAGGTCCTCATCCTGGATAAAAGAACCCGCGTGATTGATCTGCACTATTACGGGGACACCGGCCTTGCGGTACAGTTCGGGTATATCCTTGAGGTAGGGCAATGCGTCGTCGCTATCCAGCATCATCTGCCGTTTCCGCGTACGCCCCTGTGGCGTCACGGCGTGATGTTCCACTATGGCCAGACCAACTCCGGTAGAGGCCATGCGCTGGTGCCAATCAAGCGTGTCGGCGGTGGGCAGGCCCGACCCTGTTGCGGTGTTGGTCGCCATGGGCGCCGCCGCCACCCTGTTTTCTATCCTGATGTCCCGGATTTCGATGGGTTCCCACAGTTTTTCCATTTTCAGGCGCCCCTTTCTGTTTGAACGTTATACGTTGAACCTTATTTCGATGATATCGCCGTCGCGTACCGGGTAGTCTTTTCCTTCCAGTTTCAATACACCCCTGTCGCGGCAAGCCGCCGTTGAAAAATCGTTGGCGGCGTAATCGTCGTAGTGGACCACCTGCGCCCTGATGAATCCCCGGGCAAGGTCTGTGTGTATGGCTCCAGCCGCATCCACAGCCGAACTTCCATCGGCCAGCGTCCAGGCGCGCACCTCGTCCTTGCCTGTAGTGAAAAAGCATATCAGGCCAAGCAGTTCAAAAGCCTCGCGGATGAGGCGATCGCGGCCGGGCTGTTCGATGCCCAGTTCTTTCATGAAGTCGACCTGTTCGTCTTCCGGGAGTTCCGCTATTTCCATCTCCATGCGCCCGAACAGGCGAACCAGCCTGAAACCCCGTAAATCGGCAAGTTCCTGCATTTCGGCCAGCGAGGGAACGTCTTTGTCTTCCACCTGGTTTTCGTCGAGATTCAACACCACCAGTTCCGGCTTGCGTGTGAGAAACGTGAAACCTCGCAGAAATTTGGCCTCTTCCGGTGACAGATCCAGCTCTCTCAGCGGTTTTTCTTCCAACAGGTGCGCCTGGCATCTTTCGAGCAGTTTTTGTTCGGTCAATTCCTCCGGCAGCGGCTTTTTCTTGGAGCCCAGGCGCGAAAGCCTGTTCTCTATGACCGAAAGATCGCGGAATATAAGCTCCATCTCCACTATGTTCCAGTCGCGTACCGGATCAACGGTTTCCTCCGGATGCGGTACATCGGAGTTCTCGAAAACCCGTATTACATGGGCCAGCGCGTCGGCTTCGCCCACGAACGAAAGAAAGGCGTTTCCCAGGCCGGCCCCCTTGCCCGCGTCCCGTGACAACCCGGCCAGGTCCACGAATTCCACATTTGCGGGCGTTTCCTTTTTTGGTTCGAACAGCTCGACAAGTCTGTCGAAACGCGTGTCGGGTACGCCGACTATGGCCTTGTTGGGTTCCGTTTTCCCCCCGGCGTAGGGTTTTACTTCGGCCCCGGCCCTTGTAATCACATTGAACACCGTGCTTTTTCCGCAAAGCGGGAGTCCCACGATTCCGCAAGATATCATGCTTTTCACCCCGTAATATTCATGCTCGTTTCAGTGTATCATAGAGATATGTTCCCACAACGAAAGGTAACGTGGAAGGAGGAATCTGTGTGTTGCAGCGAAAGATGTTTTCCACTCTGATTCTTGCGACGCTGGCGGTAATGGTTATCTGTTCTCCGGCTCCGGCGTCCGAGGGGGAGCTTACGGCGACACAGGTGGACGTTTATCCCGCGGGAGCCCGAATGACATTCGAAATTGAGGCATCCGAGATACTGGAAACAGATCTTCCTATGACCATAGACAGGGAAAGCCTCAGGGTGACGCCGGGCGACGGCGTTACGGTAAAAGATATTTCCGTCATCGAGTCGCCTCGCGTAGGCTGGATACCCCCTGCGCTCCAGGGACTTGCCGACGAAGTGGAGCAGGCAAAGGCCGAGGTGGACCGCCTGGAAGCCCGCAGCGCGGCTCTGGAACAGTCGATAAAGTTGCTGGACCAGGCGCCTCCCGAGGGTCTTGATCCAAAGGAACTGACGGCCTATATCCACGCCGCAAGCTCCAAGCGCGAAAACGTGGAACTGAAACCCTCGCAAACGGCGGTTTTGCTCGGGAAGGC
>CAZBLL010000076.1:0-6985 GCA_964492625.1 uncultured Synergistaceae bacterium | reverse complement strand
ATGTTTCATTCCGGTCCACCAAAAAGGCGGCTCTATTGCAATGCAGATAGCCTACGGAGGAACAAGAACCACATTCCAGCCCGAAGGCCGCACAATATGGGGGCCTTCGGCGGTTGCGGAATACACCACCGGCGTGGTTGCGACGGAAATGACGTCAAATGATATAGACGCGCTGGTAAAAGCCTTCTCCGACGCCGCTTTGAGGACCAAACGCGCGGGCTTCGACGGGGTGCAGCTCCATGCCGCTCACGGATATCTGCTGGGTCAGTTCCTGAGTCCTTACCATAACCGCCGCACCGATACATACGGCGGGACCATAAAGAACCGGGCCCGCATTATCCTTGAAACTTTCGAGTCGGTCCGTGCAAGGGTGGGAAAATCGTTTCCCGTTATGATCAAGATAAATTCCGTGGACCTGATCCCCGAAGGAGCCTCTTTCGACGACTGCCGATACGTCTGCCGAGAGCTCTCGAATCTTGGAATAGACGCTATAGAAATAAGCGGGGGCATAAGAGCCGCCGGTGACCCCTGCTCCATTGACCGCGTCACATATTCGGAAAAGGACGAGGGATATTTCGCAGAAGCCGCCGCAGCGGTCGCCGATGAGATCGCAACGCCGGTGATACTGACAGGAGGCCTCAGATCACCGAAAATCATGAATCGTCTGCTTGAAAGCACAAAAATAGAGGGGTTCGCCATGGCCAGACCGTTCCTGGCGGAACCCGGCCTGGTAAAACGGTGGGAATCCGGCGACCTTTCACGGGCCAAATGTCTTTCGTGCAACAAATGCCGAATGCCCCAGGGGAACCAGTGCCCGATTTTTTAGATCCACTATCCCGGGTCGGTGATTTTTCCTGTCCGGCGCCATATCGTTAAACAGACTTGACAGAAGTTCTATGAGTGGCTATATTGCCACATAGCGTTACAAGGAGAAGAGGTGCAAAGGTGGACGATATCGTTTCCTGGAGAATGGTCGAGATTTTCAAGGGCCTGGCCCATCCTGTAAGGCTCAGGATATCCCGGGAACTCCTACGGGGTGAAATGTGCGTTTGTGATATCTGCGAGCTTTTCAGCCTGGACAGGACGACAATCAGCAAACACCTTGCGGTCCTGAAATCCGCCAGAGTTATAAAGGACAGGAAAGAAGGTCTTTTTGTATTCTACTCGCTGGAACTGGAATGCCTGAGGATGATGATAGGTTGTATTTCAAAATCCATAGAGAAAGAGCTGCGGAATCACCTGGGCAGCCTGGATTCGGCACAATCTGAAACCCTCAGTTAAGCGCCTCTGAACAGAAATACTATAAGCAAAAAAGGGGAAAGGCAGATGAATATCCAGATATTGGGAACCGGTTGCGCGAAATGCAAAAAACTGGCAGAAACAATGGAGAACGCGGCAAAGGAACTGGATGTCACCTACGAGATCGAAAAAGTGACCGACATTATGAAGATCATGGATTTCGGGGTGATGTCCACTCCCGGCCTGGCAATAGACGGCAAGGTAGTCCTGGCAGGTAAAATACCTTCAATGGACGAAGCAAAACAGCTTCTGTCCAGGTAATTTTTGAAATACCCGCATGTCTGCGGGCATATTTTTGCCGCTTTATGTGTAGAATTCACCACTTAAACCGGGAGGAGCCGATATGAATACCGATCTGAAAAAATTCCTCTATATAGCCGGGGCATTCTTCGCCTTCTATTTTATGCCTGTTGATAGCACAAGACTCCACCAGGCCGCGATAGAAGCTCTGGCGATGATGCACGAATACGCCAGAGAACATGTGCTGCTCTGTCTCGTACCGGCCTTTTTCATTGCCGGGGCAATTAGCGTGTTCGTTTCCCAGCAGGCCGTGATCAGGTATCTGGGGGCAAAGGCCAAAAGATGGGTCGCCTACTCCGTCGCGGCCGTATCGGGGACGATCCTGGCTGTATGTTCCTGTACTGTGTTGCCGCTTTTCGCGGGGATATACAAACGTGGAGCAGGGCTGGGCCCGGCTTCTGCGTTCCTCTACTCGGGCCCCGCGATAAATGTGCTGGCCATAATCCTGACCGCCAGGGTCCTTGGCCTGGAGCTGGGGGTCGCCAGGGCGGTAGGGGCGATAATATTCAGCGTTGTGATCGGGCTCCTGATGGCGGTTATTTTCAGGAAGGAGGAGACCGAGAGGCAGGAAGCCTTCGCTGAAACGCCGACGCCTGAAGTAGTTCGCCCCTTATGGAAAACAGCATCGTTCATGGCCTTCATGATCGTTTTCCTGGTCTTCGCCAACTGGGCAGTCCCAAGAATCCCGGCAGGATTCTGGGCGGCAGCCTACAGTGCAAAATGGGTTATCGCCGGCATCGCATTGCTCCTGACGATCCTCTCGGCCAGGTTCTGGTTCTCGCGTGAAGAGCGCTCAGAATGGTACGGTTCGACCTGGGGATATGCGCTTCAGGTGTTACCCCTGCTCTTCGGCGGAGTGCTGGTGGCCGGGTTCCTCCTTGGCCGTCCCGGTCACGAGGCGCTTATACCTGGTGCGTGGGTCGCGGCCCTGGTAGGGGGGAACACACTTTTTTCAAACTTTTTCGCCTCCATCGTTGCTGCTTTCATGTATTTTGCCACCCTGACTGAAGTACCCATTCTGCAGGGTCTTATCGGGGCCGGAATGGGAAAGGGCCCGGCTCTGGCTCTACTGCTTGCCGGACCGGCGCTTTCATTGCCGAACATGCTTGTAATCCGAAGCATTCTGGGCACGAAAAAAACGGTAGTCTACACCTGCCTGGTAGTTGTTCTCTCCACAACTGCAGGCATGTTGTTTGGAACATTTTTCGCTTAGTGAAGGGAGCCTTGCCTCATGAACAAAGATACAGCCAGACAATCAGCAAAACCCGAAAATCACGGCCACGAACACGATCATGATCATTCCGGACATCATCATCACGATGTATCCGATACCTCCGACAGGAGGCTGGCCATATCCCTGGCGCTGAACATAGGCATAACCCTCGCCGAGATAGCCGGAGGAATTCTTTCTAACAGCCTGGCGCTGCTCTCAGACGCCGTACACAACTTTTCAGATGCATCCTCACTCGGGGTCAGCTGGCTGGCCCGGCGTATCTCCCGCATGGAGAGGACACCCAACCATTCTTTCGGTTTCAAACGGGCGGAAATACTGGCGTCCCTTGTAAATACCGGGGCTTTGATAGGCATCGGTGCATTCCTGATGGTGGAGTCGGTCAAGAAATTCCTTCATCCTGAACCAGTCTTCGGGGATATCATGCTGACCGTAGCGGTAATAGGCCTGATAGGTAACCTCGTTACAGCATTGCTCCTGCACGGGGATTCAAAGAAGAGCCTTAATATCAAAGCCGCCTATCTTCACATAGTTATGGACACCCTTTCCTCGGTAGGTGTTATCGCGGCAGCACTCCTTATGATGGCGTACGGCTGGTTCTGGCTGGACCCGATGCTGACCATGCTGGTTTCACTTTACGTTCTCCGTGAATCCTGGCCGCTCCTCAAGACAACCATACACATACTCATGCAGGGGACCCCCGGTAATATTGACTCACGGAAGCTGATTGACCGTCTTGAGGAAAGTCCTGGTGTGGTTGACGTCCATCATGTACATCTATGGACCACAGACGGAAATGATATCTTTCTCGAGGCTCATGTGTCCCTGTGCTGTGACCCGCGGCCCGATACGGACGAAATAATTGAGGCTCTCGGCAATATTGCCGGCAGGGAGTTCGGAATACGCCATGTGACACTGCAGCCGGAATTTTTGCACTGCTTCGGAGGAAGGTGTTCGGGGTTTGATACCTGTATGGAGAAGCATCAGATAAAAGGAGAAGATCCTTTACCGTAACACTGTCGATCATTTTGTTGATTGAGCCGGGAACCAGTGCTGTGTTTTCAGGCAAAACTTCACGAGCATCAGCATCACCGGCACCTCTATAAGAACGCCTACGACAGTTGCAAGGGCCGCCCCGCTGGAAAGGCCAAAGAGCATGGTTGCCGTTGCAATTGCCACCTCAAAGTGATTGGATGCGCCAATCATGGCTGCAGGAGCTGCATCAGAGTAGGGCAGTTTTATCCGCCTGGCTACCCCGTAGCCTATGGCGAATATAAAAATGGTCTGTATGAATAGAGGAATAGCTATCCAGAGGATCGTCAGGGGTTTTGCCACTATGACCTCCCCCTTGAAGCTGAAGAGGAGCACAAGGGTGGTCAGAAGGGCGACTATAGTTATCGGAGAAAGGATATGCAGGAACTTCTCTGTGAACCATGTAACCCCTTTCGCGGCGATTATCCATTTTCTCGAGAAATAACCGGCGACAAGGGGCAGAGCCACGTATATCGCGATCGAAAGGACAAGGGCCTGCCACGGAACCGGCAAACGCCCTACCCCCAGCAGGAAGCCGCCGAGAACACCGTAGAGCACGAGCATCGTAAGGGAGTTGATCGCCACCATGACAAGGGTGAGGCCGTCATTCCCCTTTGAGAGGTAGCCCCATACCAGGACCATGGCGGTGCAGGGCGCTATGCCAAGCAGGATCGCGCCTGCCAGGTAACTTCTCCACAATGGGACCCGCAGCATCCTGATTCCGTCGACGAGCACCACGATTCCGTCACCATGGGTAGCCCCCACCGGAAGGTCGAGCCCGAACGGAATCTTGACAAGGTCAACAGCATCCGGGCCGATGAAACCCTTGAAAACGAATCCGAGGAAGAACATGGCTATGGCGTACATGGTAAAGGGCTTTATGGCCCAGTTGACGAAGAGGGTCAGAAATACAGGCTTGCCGCTTTTACCTGCCTTTATTACTTCCCTGAAATCTATCTTCACCATGATGGGGTACATCATGAAAAACAGACAGATGGCAATGGGTATTGATACAACCGGGGCCCCGTTCACCATGATGGCCATGCCGTCAAGGGCTTTGGCGAAACCCGGGGCTATCTTTCCCAGCAGTATGCCACCCACGATACAAAGGGCGACCCATAGAGTGAGGTAACGTTCGAAAACGTTGGTCATCTTGCGTTCGCCGTTGTTGAATTGCTCTGCCATTCTCAAAGCCCCCTAAAAATATTCTTGGTTTCCGCTAATTGATATTTGACTTCTCAGCAATTCCCTCCACAATTGCCTCCGCAGCCGCAACCGCCCCTCATGGCCTTGAGCGCAGGCAGGTAGGCATCTATCAGAGCCTGGATATCACCGTGGCAGCATTCACCGGATGGATTCTTCGAAGCACAGTCGCTTCCACGACCTGCGCCGGTCATTTCACCGATTTTGGATACTGTTTCGGCTCCTGCGGCCATAGCCCTGACAATTGACTGTTTGTCCACCCCTTTGCACCAGCAGACCGTCTGATCTGCAGGAGCCTTTTTCCAGTCGATCGAACCGTTCAATTCCTATCTCCCCTTTCAGACATCTCATTCACAACGTTCCCTTTCCTTCTCCTTCAGCGCTTTCGCCTTCATGATGTCATTCTTCACTGTGGGATCACCTTCCAGTGAATCTGAAATGCACCGTAAAATTTCCGACTTGAAGGACCCTTTCCTCAAAGGTGAAAGGCTGAAATACGTCCACTTCCCATTTTTTCTTGAATCCAGGAACCCTTCCCTCTTAAGTATCGATACATGGCGGGAAACGGTTGACGGCGAAAGACCGAGGATCTCCTCCAGGTTGCAAAGACATAATTCCTGTCCTTTAAGGGCCATCACGATACGTATCCTCGCAGGATCCGAAAAAGCCTTGAATAGCGACAGTGTTTTTTCCATCAGGGCATCATCCTTTCGTCGTTTCGCCAAACAACGAAATGATAGCAGTTCATCATTTCGGGGTCAATACGCACATAGGTGTCAGATGACCGCACTTTTGACATAATTGCATCTGTTCCGGACAATTCCCTTTACCGGCTTCCTCCGGCCCGAGCTTGTGCTGGAGAAAAATCGATTATCCCCAAAACTCAGGCCTGGTTTTGTATTTCGGAAAGGGCGGTTGTTATGAGTACGGCGTTTTTCCTTAAGGGCGTTATTTTAGGTTTTTCCATAGCGGCTCCGGTCGGCCCCATTGGGCTTTTGTGCATCAACAGAACACTGACCGGTGGGATGCTGGTGGGGTTTCTTTCGGGCGCAGGCGCTGCGACGGCCGACGGACTTTACGGCTGCGTAGCCGCCTTCGGGGTAAGCGCCGTGTCCTCACTGCTTGTAGAAAGCCAGTTCGGTCTGCGCCTGGCGGGAGGCGTCTTTCTTCTGTATCTGGGATACAGGGCTTTCAGGGCGAAACCGGCCGAAACCCGGGCCAACGTCGGAGCAAACAGCCTGGCGGGAGCCTACCTTTCCACGCTATTTCTGACCCTTACCAACCCAATGACCATTCTTTCGTTTGCGGGCATATTTGCCGGGCTTGGAATTGGAGACGCCCAGGGCAACGTGATCCTTGCGGGGCTGCTTGTCGCGGGTGTGTTTATGGGCTCACTGCTCTGGTGGATAACGCTCAGCGGGGTCGTGGGTCTTCTGCGGTCCAGGTTCGACACCGGACGGCTAATGTGGGTAAACCGCCTGTCGGGCGTAATCATCTGCGGTTTCGGGGTTTTCAGCCTGCTGTCGGTGTTGTAACTCCAGCAATTTACCTTAAAGCAGTTCCACCTCTCTGCACTGAGCATCCAGCCGGAACCGTCTGGTTTCGGCGTTCAAATTTTCGCGTACGGCCGCGTCTATAAAATCCAGCGCTTTTTCCATTTCATCGTCACGCTCGGGCAAAAGGTTCTCCATGCACAGAAGGGCCCGCTCGGTCTTTTGCGTCAGTTTGGTCCTGTCGGCCTCGCGCCAGTTCCAGCAGCGGCAGATGGCTCCCGCGTCGTCTATGTAGGCAATCTCCCCCTCCCGCGGAGGATCGTTGTTATCCGAACCAAGCGGCAGAAACGGCTCGCCGCCCTGCGCCGCCGTAAGGCGCACGTCCCCCTCAACGGCGTCGAGGTCCTCGGCCCCGCAGGGAAACAGG
>CAZBLL010000075.1:0-7055 GCA_964492625.1 uncultured Synergistaceae bacterium | reverse complement strand
TACCGTCTTCATCAATAGAATCAAGGGTTGAAGCCCGACGTGAAAATAACGAAAAGGAAAGAAGGGAGTGAGAAAATGGCTGAAGGAATAGGCAAATTCCTGGTCTTTCTGGCCAGGGGAATTCTCGTGTTTCTTGGCGGCGTCGCGGGCTACCAGGTGGCCAGGTTCATTCTGGAAGGCGGATGGTGGCCATGGACGACTTTTCCGCAGTCGATTGCGCCCTATCTGCTTCTGGTGGCGCTGTTTTCGGCAATAGGGTATTTTTTGACGCCTGTATTTGTCAGGGTGCTCGGCTTTATAGGATTATCATTCGAAAAGAATCTCGAATCTTTAAGCTGGCAGGACATATCTGTAGCGATCTTCGGATTGATTGCGGGGTTGCTTGTTGCAAACCTGGTGGCGCTTCCCCTTGCTGACCTTCCCGCGATAGGCAGCTATCTCGCCATTCTTCTGAACGTCATTCTCGCCTACATAGGTGTAAGGCTCTTCCTCAAAAGAAAAGAGGAGATCCACGGTATGTGGAGCTCGATAGGCGGCCTCAGGAACAGGCTGGTCATGAAGGGACGCAAATCCAAGAACGGATCCGCTGGCGATGAGGCTTTCGAATCCTGTGAGATAGTCGAAGGAAGAACATGCGCAAAGGTCCTGGATACAAGCGTCATTATTGACGGCAGGATACTGGATATCGCAAAGGCGGGTTTTCTTGAGGGCGTAGTGGTGCTGCCGCGTTTCATTCTTACCGAACTCCAGTCTGTGGCCGATTCATCGGATCCGACAAGGCGGACAAAGGGACGGCGCGGGCTCGACGTTATCAATGCGCTTCAGCAGATCGACACCGTTACGATGCAGATCGTGGAAGTTTCTCTTCATCAACTTGAGGTTGGATCTGTAGATGAGGGACTGGTTGCCTTCGCGGAGCGAACAGGCACCAATGTGGTGACCACCGATTTCAACCTGAACAAGATAGCCCAGATCCAGGGTATAAGGGTGCTCAACGTCAACGAACTGGCCAATGCTCTTAAGCCCATGCTTCTCCCGGGAGAAGCGGTAACCGTTGATGTAATCCGCGAGGGCAAGGAACCGAAGCAGGGAGTTGGATACCTCGACGACGGAACGATGATCGTTGTTGAGGACGGTGAGAAATGGATAGGGAAAAGAGTGGAGGTCGTGGTCACCTCCATGCTTCAGACTTCGGCCGGACGCATGGTGTTTGGAAGAATAAGAAAAGAGGTCAGGATTTGATCGAATGGAGTTGTGTGCTGGTCGCCGCCGGCCGCGGCTCGCGACAGGGAGGTTTTGTTCCCAAGCAGTTTCTGATGCTGGGCGGGTTTCCTGTATGGTTCTGGTCGGCCCGGATATTCGACCGCCTTTTTCTGGACGGAACTCTGGCGGAGCTTGTCATAGTACACGCCGCCGGGGAGAATGAACCGTTCAGGCCCTGGATGGAACAATTGAGTATACCGGTAATTCTGACGGAAGGCGGGACCGAACGCTCTGACTCAGTACTCAACGGTCTGCACAAGTCGTCGGGAATGTACGTTATGGTCCACGATGCCGCCAGACCTTTTCTGACCAAAGGCCTCTGCCGGAGGCTGATGGCGGCCGTCGACAAGGACAGGGGAGCAGTTCCGTGTGTAACTATTCGCGATTCGCTGAAAACAGCAGGAGATGACGGCGTCGTTGACACATCGCCCATCGACAGAACAATCCTGAGGGCCGCGCAGACCCCCCAGTGTTTTCCGCGTGCTGGTCTTTTCGATGTACTTTCCAGACGGGGAACCTGTTCCGACGAAGCCGAAGCCTGGTGTGCGGAAGGATTACCATTGCGGGAGGTTCGGGGCGAAAGCGGGAATTTCAAGATTACCTACGGGGAGGATTTCGAAATGGCTTCCGCCCTGGTTGAAAACAGAACGGTATACCGTACCGGTTTCGGTTTTGACGTTCACCCCCTGGTCCCGGGTAACGGCATAGTGCTCGGAGGATTACCCATAAGGTCCGCACTTTGCTCGCAAGGTCATTCCGATGGCGACGGGCTTTGTCATGCGATCGCGGACGCATTGCTGGGAGCGGCGGGGCTGCCGGATGTGGGTTTGCTTTTCCCCGCTTCGGACAGCGCCTATCAGGGAGCATACAGCCTGGACCTTTTGAGGGAAGCCGCTGTAATGGTGAGCAACAAGGGATGGTCCGTAGAGTGGGTGGACGCTGTAATCCATATACAGGCGCCCAAACTGGCTGAATTTACGGATCAAATTGTACAAAATCTCAACGGGGTTCTTGCCGCAAGCGGCCCGGGCTCCCGGCCCCTTGTAAACGTCAAGGTCAAGTCCGGGGAATTGACCGGGATCGTTGGAAACTCGGAGGCCTTTCAGTGTTTCGCGACCGTCACGCTGCGACATGAGTGGCCGGAGGGCCGGCAAGCCGGCGACGAATAAGTTGCGTGATTGGCCTTCTATGTTGTAGACTGTCGCGCAACCGGTTCCAACCCTTGACAGGAGGCGAAGCGATGGGGCTTGAAAAACGCATAATAGTGGAGGAAGGGCTCACTTTCGACGATGTGTTGCTTGTTCCCGCATTCAGTGAGGTAATGCCTGCGGCGACGGATGTAAGAACATATGTTACGCCGAACATTCCTTTGAATATCCCTATTTGCAGTGCGGCAATGGATACCGTTACCGAAGGAAGGCTGGCCATAGCCCTGGCCCGTGAAGGCGGAATGGGTATCATTCACAGAAACATGCCCCTGGAAAAGCAGGTGGCGGAAGTGGACAAAGTCAAACGCTCGGAATCGGGTGTTATAGTCGATCCTTTTTATCTGCATCCCGAGGATTCCATCCAGGATGCGGTTAATCTTATGGAGAACTATCACATCTCCGGCGTTCCCATTGTCGATCCTGGCAGAAAACTGGTCGGGATAATAACCAACAGGGATCTGCGGTTCGTCACCGAATACGATCAACCCATAGCCGATGTCATGACACGCGATGGGCTCATAACAGCTCCCGAGGGCACGACCCTGGAGGACGCCACGGCTATACTTAGGCGGCACAAGGTGGAAAAGCTGCCGATCGTAGATGCAAAAGGTATATTGAAGGGCCTTATAACGATCAAGGATATCCAGAAAGCCAAAGATTTTCCACACGCCGCCAAGGACCAGAGGGGAAGGCTCCGCGTTGGCGCCGCGCTGGGAGTGAGCGCAGACGTCGTAGAGCGCGCCCGCATGTTGACGGGCGCGGGAGTGGATTGCCTTGTTGTTGACACCGCTCATGGTTTTACCAGATCCGTACTGGAAACAGTAGGCAAGATACGGAAAGCATTTCCCGATGTTTCGCTGATAGCCGGCAACATCGCAACCTCCGATGCGGCCAGGGCGCTTTTTGAGGCGGGGGCCGACAGTGTCAAGGTCGGCGTGGGCCCTGGTTCTATCTGCACGACCAGGGTTATTTCAGGTATAGGCGTTCCCCAGCTTACCGCAGTGATGGAAGTTGCCGAAACCGCTCACGCCATGGGCGGAAAGGTCATTGCCGACGGGGGCATCCGCTACTCAGGGGATATCGTAAAGGCTCTGGCTGCGGGCGCAGATACGGTGATGGTAGGCTCGCTGTTCGCAGGAACCGATGAAAGCCCTGGAGAAGTGATTATATATCGGGGAAGATCATATAAAAGCTACAGGGGTATGGGTTCGCTTGAGGTTATGAAAGAAGGATACAGCCGGGACAGATACTTCCACGAGGAAACGGAGGCGGAAAAACTCGTCCCCGAAGGAATAGAGGGCCTGGTGGCATACAAGGGTTCCATGAGCGCCATAGTTTATCAGCTTGTGGGAGGGCTCCGGTCGGGCATGGGATACGTCGGCGCCGCTGGCCTCCCGTCTCTTGGCCAGCGTGGAAAATTCATCAAGGTAACTGCGGCTGGCGTCAAGGAAAGCCATCCTCACGATGTGGTGGTAACCAAGGAGGCTCCCAATTACCGGGTGGAATAAATGTCAACGACGCCGCTGCTCATTGAACGGCTGAACGAGCCGTGTTATACTTCCGTTGTTATATCGCCCCGGAGGTGTTTTCTCAGGCGAAGAGTGGTAGTTTCCCGCTCTTCGCCTTTTATCTGTTCAGGAGAGCATCGGCGGAGTTGCCTTGCGAAGGGAGAAGCATATGCGTGAGCGTAATGTCGGGGACAAGGAACGCGGCGGCGTGTTTTCGCGAATAAAAAGCATCGTCGAGGGAATGGGTTACGAATGCCCCGGCTGTGAGATAACCTTCGAGTATGGAAAAAAGATACTAAGGGTATATATCGATTCCATAGGGGGTATTTCAGCGGGAGACTGCGAAAAGGTGTCCAGAAGGTTAAACCCCTTTCTCGACGAATCGGATTTTTCACTTGATGATCGCTACTTTCTCGAGGTCAGTTCGCCTGGACTGGACAGGCCGCTGTTTTCTCTGAAGGACTTTGAGAAATACAAAGGGCGAAAGGTCCGGATCAGGTTTTCGGAAAAAGTCAAAGGCTCCAGAAACATGACAGTAACTGTACTGTCGGTAGAAAACGCAGAGGTGTACTGCGAAGGAGACGACGGCGAAACGTTCATTACGCCGTACGAAAAAATCGCAAGGGCTAACCTTGTAATTGACCCGGAGATACCGAAACGGCGCCCAAAAAATAAATGACAAACGAAAGAACTATTGAAGGAGGCTGCAGAAATGCAACTTGGACGTGATTTTGTCCGGGCTCTGCGCCAGATAACCCAGGAACGAAAACTGTCGCATGAGATAATCTCTTCGGGTCTGGAGGCCGCGCTTGTATCTGCCTACAGAAAATACAAGGGCGGCGACCAGGAGGTCGAGGTGTTCATCGATCTCGAAAATGGGGAGCTTTCCATTTGCGAGGTCAGAAAAATAGTGGAAACAGTAGAAAACGAAGACACCGAAATACTACTTCCGGACGCCCGTAAAATCGGGTTCGAGGATATCGAACTGGGGGATGTCATCCGGATAGAGGTCGTTCCGGAAAACTTCGGGCGCATTGCGGCCCAGACCGCCAGGCAGGTCATAATCCAGAGGCTGAAGGACGCCGAAAGGCAGATTATTTTTGAGGAATTTTCCGGAAAAATCGGCGACCTCGTCAACGGGATCATATTTAAATCCGAAAACGACCAGGTGCTGGTGCGCCTCAATGACAGGACCGAGGCCATACTTCCCAGAGAAGAACGTATTTTCGGTGAGAGCTATGCGCTCGGAGAACGAAAGAAATTCTATCTACTTGAGGTCAGGCAGACGACAAGGGGTCCCAGAATCGTCGTTTCACGAAGCCACCCCAACCTGCTCAAGAGGCTGCTTGAGCTAGAGATCCCTGAAATACGGGAAGGAACAGTGGAAATACAGAATATAGTCCGTGAAGGCGGGGCAAGGGCGAAGGTGGCTGTAACGACACTGGACGCTAACGTCGACCCCGTAGGAGCCTGCATAGGCAGCGGTGGGTCACGGATAAAATCGATCAGCCGAGAACTGGGCGGGGAGAGAATAGACGTAATAGTCTGGAGCAACGACCCCCTTCAGTACATCCGAAACGCACTATCTCCGGCGCGAGTCGTCAAGGTTGAACCTGTGCTGGAGCAGGAAAGGTCCGTACAGGTATTTGTACGTCCCGATCATCTCTCGCTCGCCATCGGCAAAGCGGGACAGAACGTCAGGCTTGCCGCCCGGCTCACTTTGTGGAAGATCGACATCAAGGTGATAGAACCCGAAAAACTGCCGACACTGCAGGACCTGTTCGAAGACCTCGTAATCGATGACGGAGAAGAGCCTTGCCAGGAAAAGGAACAGCAAAGCGAAAACGGCCAAGAACCTGTGTAGCCTGTGGCAGTGAATCGTCCCGGAGGGAAATGATTCGGGTGGTCAGGACTCCCGATGGAAAGATTATGATCGATCATTCAGGCAAGACGCCGGGAAGAGGCGCCTATATCTGCCGCAGCAGGAAATGCGCCGTGGCGGCCGCCAAAGGCAGACGCATTGACAGGGCCCTTAAAACGGCAGCGCCCCAGTCTCTTTACGAAGAACTCAAGGAGCTTTGCGGGGACCCTGATTCAGACAGGAAAGGGCTACCTTCTTGAACCGGGACCTGCACGATATTCTGGGGCTTGCTCAACGTGCGGGAGCTCTACGCATTGGACAGATGAACGTCAGAGAGGCCCTGAAGAATGGAGAGCGTCTTCTTGTGCTTTTGACGAGTGATCGCTCCCGCAATGTGGAGGCGATGCTCAAAGGTTACGAGTCAAGGGGGCGGTGCAGGGTTGTCGTCATGCCGGAATGCACCCGCTACGAGCTGGGGCATTCCGTGTCCCGGCGCGAAGCCCAGATAGCAGGAATACCTGCAGAACATGGACTGTCGAAAAAGATACAGGCGCTTACAGCAAAAGGGGGAAATCTCAATGAGTAAGATCAGGGTTTACGAGCTCGCCAAAATGCTTGGAAAAACCAACAAGGAACTGATGGCGCTGCTTGGCGATCTGGGGGTTGAAGCCAAATCCCATATGAGTTCTATAGATTCCGAAACCGCACAAATTGTGGAAGACGCCGTATCAGAAAAACCCAAATCCGGCCCGGCCGAAAACACCGATACGGTTGGAACGCAGGCGAAAGAACCCTTGAATGTATACCGGGGCGACACTGTCGCCGGGGTAGCTGGGGCGCTTGGGGTAAAACCGGCCGATGCTGTAAAAAAGCTGATTGCGGCTGGCCAGATGATACCTGCCGGTGCGCCGGTAAACAGGGAAATACTGGATATTCTTTCCATACAGTATGACAGGGAGATCACAATGGAGGAGCAGGAGTCGTCCCGGGCGGAACCGGTGGTCAGAAAGAAACCGAAGCCCAAGGGCGATAACCTTTCAGAGCGAGCTCCCATCGTAACGGTTATGGGGCATGTTGATCACGGAAAGACCACTGTTCTTGACTACATCAGAAACACGAACATTACCGGAAAGGAAGCAGGAGGAATAACACAGCACATCGGCGCTTCTGCCGTCCAGCACGGTGACAGGCAAATAGTTTTGCTCGACACACCGG
>CAZBLL010000074.1:0-7190 GCA_964492625.1 uncultured Synergistaceae bacterium | reverse complement strand
CAAGCCCTTTAACCGTAAGAACGGCGGCTTCTCTCGCCAGAAGCGACACCGATGAAACCCCTATGCGGTTTGGCCTGAAAGGGCTGCAGGTCGAAAACAGCCCGGTAAGGGGCCTGGTTATATCACCCCTTGGATGGATTTTCCAGGTAAAGCCCAAAGAAAGATGAAAGCAGAAAACAACTACAATACGTTCCCTTTGTTCTATGCCGTAAAGGGCTTCCTCATAAAGGGGGAGCACCCGTATGGAGCATACCGTGTCTGTGAACGAATCCGGATGCGCGGTTTTTCGGATAGTCGACTCCACATATCCTATGGGAACCATCGGGAAACCCTTCATTATCCTGACTCTCCAAGAATACCCGCCAGGTCCTCGAACGCGGATTTAGCCGCCGGGGTCCAGAAAGGCCTGGTCATCCTGTCGGCCTTTATCAGACATTCTTCCGCCTTGGGAACGATCCTTACAAAAAAGGACTGCTGGAAGCCGTCGTCCGACGCAACCACCTCTATAAGCATAACTCCTTCGGCGCTGCGGTAGCTTTCACGGAACACCCATCTTTTTTCAGGCGCTCCTCCTTCTCTTCCGCAAAGTAACGAAATGTCTTCCAGCGAGGGACATGCGCGTTTCAACACCGCGTGCACTTCCGTTTCACCTCCACAAACGGGAACCAGGCTGAACGCCCTGTTTTTTTTGAATCCGAACCGAAAAATATCCTTGCTCTGGTCCAGCCATTTCCTTTCGTACTTGGTGGTAACCGGACCCGGGGTGTTTTTTTCTTCTTTATCGATATCAAGATCAGGCCTGGAACCAAGTTTCCGCTTCGCCTCTAATCCAAACACGGGGTCATCGGTGGCCAGCTCAAACACACCCCCGACCGAAAGCGACGACACTAATGCGTCTCCGAAATCACCCGACGTAACCCTTCTTTTGGCGTGCCTGTTCTTGGGCCAGGGGCAGGGAAAATTCATATATATATGATCAAAGGTCTCCGGCGCAAAACATTCCCGCAAAAGAAACCTTGCGTCTCCATAAAGAAGGAAGACATTCTCCAGAGACATTCTACGGGCCCTTTTCCATGTTCGCATTATGGCCTGCATGGAAACCTCTATCCCGAAAAAGGTCCCATGGGGGCTTTGCGCCGCGAGGTGAGTCAGAAATTCGCCGTTGCCGAAACCTATCTCCAGCGCCGCCGGGCCGCAGCCCCCGCAGGCCAGAATATCGGCAACGGTTTCCTTTGGGCGTTTAAGGATCACCGTATTGTTCGTAGCACTCAAAAGCCTTGTCCTCCCCTGATTTAAAAATACGGCTTCAATTGCCGCAACAGGCGTTTTTACTTGACAGTCATGAACTTACACATACAATATACATAATAATTTTTGTACTATTCTCGCAATAATATTGCTTGCCACCAAACGGGCTTTTCACGTAACACGACATTGCGCGAACAGGTTCGCCCCAAGGGGCGGGTCTCATATGTTACCATCATCGCGAACAGATTCATTTTATCAGGTGTGGTAATACTTTATCCCTAAAAAGGAGGGGATCTGTGTGGCTCAGGTCATCGAGATCAGATGGCATGGCCGTGGAGGCCAGGGCGCAAAAACCGGTTCCGCTATTTTGGCGGAAGTTCTTTTTGAAGCCGGAAAATTCGCCCAGTCGTTTCCGGAGTACGGAGCAGAACGCCAGGGTGCTCCAATGAAAGCGTACAACAGGGTGTCGGAAAATCCCATCAGGATCAGGTCGGGGGTTCTTCAGCCGGATGTCGTAATCGTGATCGATCCAACGCTTCTCGATGCGGTTAACCCGACTGACGGTGGAAAGGAGGACACCTATTATTTCATCAATTCTCCGCTTCCCGCGGGTGAACTCAAAAAGCAGATGAAAGTTCCGGCGTCTTCCAAAGTACTTGCCGTCGACGCCACAAAAATCACGCTCGACGAGTTTGGCCAGAACAGGCCCAACACGCCCATGCTCGGAGCTCTGTCGCGCTACTTCAGCGACGTTCCCCTTGATGCTTTCATCGACCATTTCACGCACAAAATGGGAGCCAAGCTCCCCGAAAAGATTCTGAAGGCTAACCAGAACGCCATTCGCAGAGGATACGAGGAGGTGCAGGAAGCATGAGCGCAATGAAGGGATGGAAAGATCTGCCTTTTGCGACGACTGTCCCCGCCTCCACATCCGAAAAAGTGGAGACAGGCCAGTGGCGCAGCATACGGCCCGTATGGGATCCCGAAAAATGCATCCACTGCCTGCAGTGCTGGATACAGTGCCCCGACAAGTCGATCAAGGCCGACGCCGACGGCAAGGTTACCGGCATTGATTACTTCTTCTGCAAGGGATGCGGTCTCTGCGCGGCGGTCTGTCCTAAAGACGCCATCGAGATGAAACCGGAATCCGATTTCCTCGAAGACTGAAGACGTGCTGGAAAGGACGTGATCCGAAATGCCAAGAAAGGATATTACTTCCGGCAACTGGGCGGTAGCCGAAGCAATGCGTCAGATCAACCCTGACGTCGTGGCCGCATACCCGATAACGCCGTCAACCGACATACCGATGAAGTTCTCCGAGTTCGTAGCGGACGGACTTGTTGACACCAACCTTGTTACAGTGGAAAGCGAGCACTCGGCTATAAGCGCGTGCGTAGCTGCCTCCGTCTCCGGTGCAAGGGTGCTTACAGCCTCCAGCGCCAACGGCGTGGCGTTGATGCACGAGATATTCCCCATCGCCGCTTCGTTCAGAACACCCATCGTTTTCGGACTGGTAAACAGGTGCCTGGGCGCTCCCATCAACATCCACTGCGACCACAGCGACAGCATGGCCGAGCGTGATTCGGGATGGATCCAAATATACTGCGAGGACGGGCAGGAAGTCTACGACACTATGATTCTGGGTGTGCGTCTTGCCGAACACAACGATGTACTGCTTCCCGTGTTCGTATGCCAGGACGGCTTCATCACCAGCCACTGTTTCGAACCCGTTGAATTCATGGACGACGAAGCAGTGCAGTCCTACATAGGCGAACGCGAACCAAAACTGCCGCTTCTCGACATCGACAACCCCGTTGCCTATGGTTCACTCGCGTTGACCGACTACTACTTCGAAATCAAAAGACAGCAGATCGAAGCGTTCAAGAACGTCAAAAAGGCCTACAAGGAAGTCGCCGCGGACCTTACGAAAATCACCGGCAGGGAATATCCCATTATCGACGCCTACAGGACCGAAGACGCCGATCATATCGCAGTGATCATTTCCTCCGCCGCCGGCGCAGTAAAGGAAACCGTCGACAAACTCAGAGAACAGGGACACAAGGTCGGATGCCTGAGGATAAGGATGTTCAGGCCATTCCCCGCCGAAGAAATCGTAGAAGCCCTCAGGGGCGCCAAATCAGTAGGCGTATGCGACAGGGCCTCCGGTTTTGGAGCTCCCGCTCCTCTGTTTACGGAGATCAAGGGCGCGCTTTACGACGCTGGTGTTTCGATCCCCATGAACACCTACGTATACGGCCTGGGCGGACGCGACTTTTTCCCACATAACGCTGAAGAGGTCTTCAATGATCTCCTCAAGGGTGACCTGAGCACAAAAGAACGTTATCTCGGTCTCCGGGAATAGGAGGTGCATGTGCAATGGCTGTCAGACTAAAAGACCTGACCACCAAAGAAAGACCAATGCGACAGGGACACCGCATGTGTCCGGGATGCGGAGCCCCTACAGTTGTACAGCAGGGATTGCTGGCCGTAGAACAGCCTGTTGTCATTACATGCGCAACGGGCTGTCTGGAAGTTTCTACAACCATCTACCCCTTTAATTCCTGGGGCGTGCCGTTCTTCCACAGCGCCTTCGAAAATGCTGGCGCCAATGTATCGGGCATAGAAGCCGCCTACCAGGCCCTCAAAAAACGCGGCAAAATAACCCGCGACATCAAGTTCGTAGCGTTCGGTGGAGACGGTGGAACATACGACATAGGGCTTCAGGCTCTTTCCGGCGCGGCCGAAAGAGGCCACGATTTTACCTACATCTGCTACAACAACCAGGGATACATGAACACAGGCGCACAGCGCAGCAGCGCTACTCCCATAGGAGCAAGCGCTTCTACGTCTCCGGCCGGTAAAAAGATACCGGGCAAGATCCAGAAGCCAAAGGACCTTACCAGCATCATGGCCGCTCATCACATTCCATATGTGGCGCAGACAACGCTTCACAATCCGCAGGATGTGATAACCAAAATAAAAACGGCCGTAGAGACACCGGGTCCCGCTTTCGTCAACGTATTGGCGCCCTGCGTCCTGTTCTGGAGGATAGACCCCTCCATGCAGCGCGAAATATGCAAACTGGCCGCCGACACGCGCTTCTGGCCCATCTACGAGGTAGTAGACGGCGTCTGGAAGCTCAGTTACAAACCGGCCAAAAAGGTTCCGGTGGAAGAGTTCCTCAAACCACAGGGCAGGTTCCGCCATCTGTTCAAGGGCGACATGGGCCGCGAGGTCATAGACCATTTCCAGGATGAAGTCGAAAAAGAATGGGAATACGTCCTGGGACGCTGCGGCGAAACCTGGGAACCAAAAGCCTAGAAAAACAGAACTTTAAGGGTATTTGTGTCTTGACCGGGCAACCCCTGAAGGATACAATACTCGACGCCATCGGGACGTAGCGCAGTCTGGTTAGCGCACTTGACTGGGGGTCAAGGGGTCGGAGGTTCAAATCCTCTCGTCCCGACCAGATATTCAACGAGCGGGCTTTTCTATTGCCCGCTCGTTTTTATTTCACCGGGGCCGGGAGACAAATATGGAAACAGGGAAACTTAAGGCCAACCGAAACATAGGACAAAATTTTCTTGTAGACCCCAACATCCTGCGCATCATAATCGAAACCGCCCGCATCAAACCCGGCGACGTAATACTCGAAATAGGCCCCGGGACCGGGGCGCTAACGAGGGAACTGCTGCTAGCCTCGCCAGGCCATATCTACGCTATAGAGATCGACAGACGCATGGAACCCTTTTTGGCCAAAATCCCCTACGAAAACAAATGCCTTGAAATTTTCTGGCAGGACGCAGTGCGTTTCGATTACGAAAACAACCTTCACCCCAAACCCGACAAAATAGTAGCCAATATCCCCTACCACATAAGCACGCCGCTTTTGTGGAACCTGCTGGCTTGTTTACCCGCTCACGGGCTTGGCTACATGCTGCTTATGGTGCAAAAGGAAATAGCCCAGAGGTTTACAGCCCCGCCCAGAACAAAGGAACGCAACCCCCTGGGCATAACCATCGACGCCATGGGTAAGGCAAGAATAGTCAGGCAGGTATCGCCCGGATCTTTCAGGCCCGTGCCCCGGGTAACATCCGCTCTGCTGGAGATACAGCCCACACTGCGAACAGACCTTGCGGCCTCTCCTCTTTGGAAAAAGCTTGTAAAAACCGCCTTTACCCGCAGACGCCGCACGCTGGTAAACAACCTGGGGCAAGACTTTTTTGGGGGGTCCCGGAGCACCGTTGAGGTTTTGCAGGACATGGGACTTTCGGCCACCGTCAGGGCCGAAGAACTGGAAACGGAACATTGGCTTGCCCTGTACGAGCTGTTGAAGCAGCAGCCCCTAGTTCAGTAAGGAGTAGAGGAGAAAGGGGTGAGGGGAAAACCCCCGCTTTTTGCCCTTGCTGTCATCTCGCTCCTTCGGTTCACGATTCACGGCTCACGGTTTACGGCCTTATTGCTTTTTCTGCCAACTGATCGCTGTGCGCTTGTAGGATAAAGCCAAAGGGAGTAAGAAAGGAAATGTAAGGTTTTGGGTGGGGAACCTCGACTGGTGCGCTTGGGTCTGGAGCCCTTCAGGCAGCATGAGGTCCCCGCTTCCGTAACGGAGCACAATTTAGTAGGTTTGGCCAGGAGCCAGTCTCACCCTCAAGCATGTGTGTTGCGGAAGCCAAGGGAACCCGCCCTTATTCTTCCTTTGGGAGGTGCATCCCATGAGCAGCGTGTTTACAGGTGTCGATATCGGTAAAAGGAAACACCAGTCGGCTCTTATCGGAGAAAAAGGGGAAACCCTTGCCAAGACCCTTTCCTTTCCCAACTCCCTTTCAGGCTTTCAATCCCTCCTCGACCAGATGGCTCCATGGCCTAAAGAAGACATTCTTGTAGGACTTGAGGCCACCGGCCACTACTGGCTGGCTCTTTACACGAAACTTGTCGATTCGGGCTATTCCGTAGCGGTCATAAATCCTCTGCAGACCGACGGAGTGCGGAACATGTATATACGAAAGACAAAAAACGATCGTTGCGACGCTCTAATCATAGCCGATGTACTGCGCTTCGGCAGATACAGGGAATCCTCTGTGCCACAGGAGGATATCGCCCAACTCAAGGACCTTTCCAGAATGAGAACCGGAATGGTTCAAGCCATAGGGTCAGTCAAAAGAAACATCATAGCCATTCTGGACAGGCTGTTTCCCGAATTCGAGAACTGTTTCAACGACATCTTCGGCAAATCCTCCATGGCCGTGCTCAACGAATTCGCCGACCCGGAAGAGCTGGCCGCGTGTCCTTTGGATAAACTTACCGATCTGTTGTTTGAAAACAGCAACGGCCGTCTGGGTGCGGCAAAGGCCGAACATCTCAAAAAGACCGCACTGAAATCATTTGGAACCAACTACGGCAAGGACGCCATGAAGTTTCAGCTCAAACTGCTGCTGGAACAGGTCCGTTTCATTCAGAGCCAGATACGTGAGATCGAAGAAGAGATAAAACCCCTTATGAAAGAACGTCGACTGATCACCACCATACCCGGGATAAGCGATATCCTCGGAGCTGCTATTTTGGGAGAAATTGGAGACGTATCAAGGTTCGAGACTCCCAAGCAGGTGGCGGCCTACGCGGGGTTAGACCCTTCGGTGCACCAAAGCGGAAATTACAACGCGCCCAGCATGCGCATATCGAAAAGGGGTTCTCCTCATCTGCGCAGAGCGCTTTATATAGCATCGCACGTGGCCAGAATCCATGACCCCGTAATCAAAGAGTACTACGAAAGGCTCATCAACAAAGGCAAGCATCATCGCCAGGCGCAAACGGCTGTAGCGGCTAAGCTGGCCCGGATCGTCTTCTCAGTACTAAGCTTGAACGAACCCTACAACAGGGAAAAGCTGAAATCAAAACCCAAACTGGATCAATTGTCAGCTTGACTTTAGTTAGTAGGTCTG
>CAZBLL010000073.1:0-7281 GCA_964492625.1 uncultured Synergistaceae bacterium | reverse complement strand
AAGGCCCATGGCAAGGGATACGTAGTCGGTCGGTTTTTTAAAAATTTCCTCATCCCCACCGATTACGGGAACACCCTGGATCTCATTCCCCCACAATTCCCGGTCTGGGTCTGTGAATCCGGCTACCTCATAGCCCAGGCTCCTTATCAATTCAAGGACTACCCTTCCGTGGCCTCCTGCACCGAGAATGTACACGGGGCGATTCAATTCTCCAGCACCTCGTCCTTTTTATATTCTCTGGTTGCCCTTCGCCCGAGGAAATCCCAATAAAGCATTGGAGAGACGCCGAAACCTGGGCGCTTGCAAACCACATTATCCTCCGTGAAAACATCTCCCCTCCTTATCTCTACGGCAGCGATAAGGCTTTTCCTGGCAATCGGGATGTTTTCCCTTTCCCTTATACCCGGTACTTTTTGGTAAGATCCGAGGGATCTTTCCACGTTCCTGATGGAACTTACCATCCTGACCAGTTCTTCAGGCTCGATGGAGGCCTTATGGTCGGGCCCCGGAAGGCTTCTGTCGAGTGTGAAGTGCTTTTCGATGACGCGCGCGCCCATTCCCGCCGCGGCCACTGAAACCGTTATCCCTTCCGTATGGTCCGAGTATCCTACCGGCAGGCCGAAAGCCTGCCTCATGGTATTCATCGCGTTGAGGTTGACCTCTTCGAGGGGAGCCGGATATTCCGTGGTGCAATGAAGGAGCATCACTTTTTGTGCCAGAGAATCTCTCCCCTGCTGGCTGAAGTACGCCTCTCGAAAGGCTTGCCTGGAAGGTCTTTCGTTTCCTGCAATGAATCCGAATGCCAATACCCCTAACGCATCCTCTATCTCCCCCAGGGTACTCATCCCGGTTGAAAGGATCACCTTGCACCCCTTCCTTGCTATATGGAGCAGAAGGGGACCGTTGGTTATCTCCCCGGAACCGATCTTGATGGTCTCAAGCTTTAGAACATCCGTCAGAAGATCTGCGCTTGCCTCGTCGAAAGGGCTCGAAAGGAAGCCGATGCCTCTTTTTCTGCAATGTTCCAGCAAATCTACGTGGGCGTCATTGTTCAGTTCAAGTTTTCGTATCATCTCAAACTGGCTTTCTTCTTCGGTGGTCAGTTTCTGATACCGAGCCTTGGGAGCGTTCTTAGAAACCACCTCAGCAGCTCTGAAGGTCTGGAACTTCACCATGTCAGCTCCTGCCTCGGCGGCAGCTTCTACAAGCCTTAGCGCCATTTCTAATGAACCGTTGTGGTTGACGCCTGCCTCGGCAATTACGAGCACCCTGTTCATTTTCTATTCCAGACGGGATCCTTCAAAATCCAACGGCCAATGGTATCCTTTTCGAAGAGATCCCTGTTGTAGAATTTTTCCACGATCCCCCAGAACTCCCGCTCCGAGTAGCCGCAGAAATGGCAAAAATCACGTACTGCCAATGGGTCGAGGTCGTGATCGTGTTTCCTGACAAGCTCCGCGGCCTCTTCCCTTCCAAACAGGCCGTAGCGGATGAAACGCGAGGCGCAGTCAGTTGCGAACTGGTGGCCGAACTTGGGGTATTTCATCCAATAGTGAACCGTGTAGGCTCTGCTGTCCACCTGATCGAAGTTTTCGATGTTGTGTGTCCTGTCCCACTCGTGGGTAAGATCATGAAAGCCGGTGGATCTGGCAAAAAGATAGTTGGAATAGCTGTTCCAGGGCAGGAAGTAGCTTAGATAGACCGGTTCGAGAGGGACCATTTCCTCCTGGGCCGGAGGCTGGCACAGAGTAAGGTCCTTGGTCGTAACAACGCCACCAAGCAGTTCTTCTACGGGGACATCGGCAGCCACACCGTTAAAGATCTGCTCCTTTGCGGAGGGTGTTTCAACGGCGCCATGCCCGCCGTATTCATAGCTGATGTTTTCTCCGTAGACCAGCAGGGGGATCCCAAATTTGGCGGCCATGTGGAGCGGATAGGTGTAGATCAGCCGATCTATGTACCATGTCGGCTTGCCATACCGCTCGAACATCGTCCGCATCAACTGCTTCTGAGCACGGATATTGGGTTTGAGCGAAATGATATCACAGCCGAAAGCTTCCGAAATGTTACGAATATTGTTTTTTCCGGCATCGGTCATGGGGAAGTTGTCTTCCACGGAGACAAGCAGCGGCGTCATCCCCATACGTTCCTTCATTACGTGGGTCTGAAAATGACTGTCTTTGCCTCCGCTTACCGCGATCATACAGTCGTATCCGAAACGTCCCCCATTGCGGTGCCTGTCGCACAGGGCCTTCAGTTCCTCCAGGCGTTTTTCCCAGTCGATCTGATCTCTTCGCTCATAGGCGCGGCATGCCGAGCACACGCCCTTGTCGTCGAAAGTAATTCCAGGACGCGTGTCAGGCATTACACAGCGGGTACAGTATTTCATTTTCCAGATCCCCCTTTTAAAGAGTCGAGATGTCAAGGTCGTAGAACTTCTTCGAAAGAAGTCCTTCCAATGATATCGATATGAGAATATCCTTGATCTTTTCGGAAGCTCCTCCCGAACCGTAAGGGTTCTGTGCTTCGGCGGCCGTCCTGCGGAAGGCAGGGGAGATGGATCTGCGTATCGTCTCCTCGATCGCCGCTCTATCCGCTGAACAATCCAGGACCGATCCTGCCCGCAGCCTCCCCTTCTGGCGATCTCCGATGTTCACCGTCGGCAACCCGAAAGATGGAGCCTCCGTCAGGCCACTCGAGGAATTCCCGATGACGGCGTCGCAGATCCTGAGCATGCTCAGGTAGCGGCGTTGCCCCAGATTGTCGACGACAAGGGTTCGTCCGGGTCGCCCCGCCACGTAGTTTTCCACCAGGGACAGAAGGGCTCTCCCTTCCGTGTCGGCATTTGGGTGCGTGAAAACTATCGTTGCCTCGGGAAACGCGTTCAGCGCCGATAGCATCTCCCGGAGGGATCCCTCCGAGTTTTTCCTGAGCGTTACGGGGTGAAAGGTCACCAGGAAAAGCGGGGGCTCCAACGGTAGACCCAGATCGGCCTCCAACTCCTGCCGATCGAGAAAGTCGGTGTCCTTAAGGCTGTCCAGCCCCGGAGAACCTACAAAAAAGACCTTCCCGGGGTCCTCCCCCATCTGGATTACGCGCTTTCGGTAAGGTTCGGCGGCAACGAAATGGATCTGCGACATCTTCGTCACCGCATGGCGGAAAGCCTCATCCATAGCCCCCTCGGTGGTTTCCCCCCCGTGGATATGGGCAATGGGGATCCGGGCGATATGGGCCGCCGTTGCGGCGGCAAGGATCTCGAACCTGTCTCCGAGCAAAACCAGGATATCGGGCCTCAGTCTCGCAAAGACATCGGCGAAACCGATAATTCCAAGTCCCGTGGATTTCGCGACCCCAGCCGGCGTGTCGCTGGAAAGAAGCATTTCAAACTTTTCGTCTATTTCGAAACCGTCCTCTTCTATCTGCTTCCAGGTCAGCCCGAATTCGGGCGAGAGGTGTGCTCCCGTCACGACTACCTGCAGATCAAGGTCGGGGTCACCCTGTATTTCCTTCATCAACCAGTAGAGAAGTCCGTATTCAGCTCTGGTTCCAGTGACCACGCAAATGCTTCGCCTGTTTTTCAGTTCTTTCGTCCTGTCTGGTGCGGATTTTGCTCCCATCTCGATTAACCCCTCTGTCGGGAAAGCCTCTTTTTTGTATTTCCGGAAAAAACCTCACGGATATGCCGCGCCGCCCAGATGGTCTCCTCTTCCGAGTTGAGGGTCGAGGCCGGCAGGTTTATTCCCCTTTCGAAAAGCTCTCTAGCGACTTTATAGTCGTCATGCTTCAGAACCCCCCGAAGATACGGATAGTCTACCATGGGGCCAAATAGCCGTCGCGTAGGGATGCCGAATTCCTTAAGTTCGGATTGAAGGTCGGGTATTTTAAAATCACTCGATTCGCAAACAAGGGACGGCAACCACCAGGAACTCTCCCCCTGCGGGAGTTCCTTCTGAAAACGTATCTGGTCCAGGCCATCGAGCTCTTCCCGGTAAATGGCCGCGAATCTGCGCTTTTTCCCGATGAACTCATCCAGTCTCTCCATCTGGGCGAGACCTAGAGCGGCTTCAAGGTTCGTCATGCGGTAGTTGTAGCCGAGTTCTTCATGGAAATAACCCTTTGACGCGTTGCGGGCCTGGTTCACGAGAAACCTGATATGGTTCGCCCTTTCCGTATCCCTTGCTGCCACCATACCACCGCCGCCGGTTGTGATGAATTTATTGCCGTTGAAGCTAAAGCAGCCCAGATCCCCAATCGTGCCAGTGGGCTGACCGTTCCATTTGGCGCCAAGGCTTTCCGTGGCATCCTCTATAATGGATATCCGGTATTTTTCGGCGAGGAGAAGCAGCGAATCCATTTCACACGGGTTGCCGTAAAGATGCACTGGCATGATGACCTTTGTATATTCGGTTATTGCTTGCTCTGTTTTTGCTGTGTCCAGCGTCCAGGAGAGGGGGTCCACATCCACGAAGACCGGAGTTGCACCGGTGTAGAGTATCGGGTTGACCGAGGCGACGAACGAGAGCGCCGGTATTATGACCTCATCCCCCGGGCCGACTCCAAGTTCAACAAGGGCGATGTGGAGCGCGGCAGTTCCGCTCTGAACTGAGACAGCCGTTTCAGCCCCGATAAAGCGTGCGAAGCTCTCTTCGAATTCGGGCACAAAAGGACCTGCGGTGGAGACGTAGGTCGAGTCCACGCATTCGATCAGTTTTGCTTTTTCCCTTTCACCCAGGTTTGGGGCATCAAGAAACAGCGGCATAAAGCAATTCTCCTCTATACGTTGTAGATATCATTCTTGTAAAGATCATTTCTCCCTCTCATCCACCGGACCGTACTCTCAAGCCCCTCCTCAATGGAGACCTTCGCGGTCCAGCCTGTCAGTTCTTTCATTTTACCGGGGTCGGAGAGAAGTCTTTCCACCTCACTGCCTTCAGGGCGTACCCGATCTGGGTCCTCCTCTATCTCAACTTCGCGACCGATGATCTGGGCAATCTTCTTTGCCAGGTCGCCGATGGATATTTCCCTGCCCGTTCCTAGATTCAAGACTTCTCCCACAGTCTTTTCAGAGAGGGCCGCGGCAATGAACCCGGAAACGGTATCATCCACATAGGTAAGGTCCCTGGTGGGCAAGAGATTCCCGAGGCGAATACTAATCTTACCGTCAAGGATCTGGCCGATGACTGTCGGAATGACCGCACGGGCCGACTGCCTGGGGCCGTATGTGTTGAAGGGGCGAACCACGGTCACTGGAAGACCGAAAGAGCGATGAAAAGAAAGAGCAAGAAGGTCTGCCGATGCCTTGGAGGCAGCATAAGGGGACTGGGGGTTGATGGGGTGCTTCTCGTCGATTGGGACATACTGTGCTGTGCCGTAGATCTCGCTGGTAGAAGTGTGGACCACCCTTACTCCACCGCTTTCACGGGCCACCTGAAGAACATTATAGGTTCCCTCTACATTGGTTTTAACATAGGCTAATGGGGATACATAGGAATAGGGTATGCCGATGAGGGCCGCGAGGTGAAAAACCATGTCGCAGCCTTTCACGGCTTCCTTCACAAGGTCATAATCCCTTATGTCCCCCGTGATGATCTGCATGTCATCCCTGCAAGGCGATCCCTCAAGCCACCCCCAGGAGTTGCGGGAATTGTAGCGGACAAAAGCTCTAACAGAATGGCCGTGCTCAACTAGTTTTTCTGCTAGATGGGAGGCTATGAATCCGGCTGAGCCGGTGATTAGAATCTTCAAAAGGTATCCCTCTTTTCCTCTCCATCGCGGCCTAAACACGATGCCACCATTTCACGAATGAAAATATGGGTGGGTTTTTCTGGAGAGTAGTTCATCCTGTATGGTTGCCATGGTTTAATGATATCCAGAAATTTCTCCTTTTTCATGTTTAATAATTTAATCACCTTTGTTTCAAATATTTTATGGCTATCAACGTTGGTATAGCAAATATCTGGGCAGGGAGTGCTATAAAACTCTTCTTCCCCTGAGTAATCAGCAAAAAGGATCTTTTGCCCAAAACCCAATAACTCAAACCCCAGAGTTGAAAAACAACAAATGCATAAACGACTTTGCATTCCCACAACGTAAGAAGCATGCAACTCCTCTGGATGTCTATCTGTAAAAGCGATGTTCGAAACAGAAGCATCAAAAGCGTTGGAAAACCATTCTTTTTCTTCCTCGCTTCCAGCAGCAAGAGCAACAACCAAAGAAAAGGAGTTTTCTTGAACAATCTTTTTTAAATTTCCTATTAATAATATGGTTGCTTTCTTTATTTCTGGGTAATCCTTTCCCAACATGACCGATTTACGCCACTGAGAAATCAGACAAATATCATATTTAGCAGGCATTTCCATAAGTCCATATCTTTCCTGGAAGAATGATCCCTTAAGAGATCCTACCGGATAGTAATTATCAACGACATGCCCGTACTGTTCATAGAGTTCCTTTTCGTATTCGCCGAAACAGAAAAAATGGGGCATGGAAATCGCCGTTGTTAACTGGCCCAAACTGTGTCCGATGGCACGAGTGACATCATCTTTGGCCCTTAGACCGTTCTGCACCGCGTAAAAGACTGCTTCTTTATAATTTCTGCTCAACCACTGAAAGAGAGATGAATTATCAATAAATGTAACTACAACCTTTGGAGCAATAAATTGCAAAACCGATAAAAAATAGCACCTTCCAATTGAAGTCACCCAGGATCGCCCTCGCATCCTTTTTCGAAAAACCAGAGAAAAAAGGTTGCAGACCCACTTGATAACGATCTCTATGTTTATCGGAAACTCTTCGTTACGGGTTTTCAGAACATAACAGTCAGTATCATACAGCACGGCTTCTTTCAGGATGCCGCTCCCTTCTGCATCAAATATAACAACATCTTTCTTTACCATCCGTTGCCATTTCAGGCGTGTAATGAAGAGAACTGCAGATCTAAACACATGTATTCCTCCAGATATAAAGGGGTTACGAAGAGAAAGAGTCCTCTATATTGACGGAAACCTTGGCCATTTTCATAAAATCTTAGTTGTTTTCGAGAAGTTCCTGGTAGATGCCGTTCCCTCAAGATTGGAGACTATGAACCCATCTGAGCCGATGATGAGGACGTTCATAATCATTTCCCATACCTCCAACAAAAACCTATTACGAGTAAAAATACTACTCATTAAAGAAAAAGCAAGGACAGAGATGAATAATCATCCACATCGATCAGCACTGAGTTTCCTTATTCTGTCCAGATATCTATACGGTAGGCGGACACTTCCAATTAATGGATCT
>CAZBLL010000072.1:0-7513 GCA_964492625.1 uncultured Synergistaceae bacterium | reverse complement strand
GGACGGCAGCACACTGGACGTGGTGGAACGACCCCGGGGGGTCCTGGGCGGGCCCATTTGCGGGGAACACTGGATGCCGCTGGCCCGGGCCGCCGTGCCCGCGAAACACGAGGTGTTTCACGCCGCCCAGTGGCCGTGGGTGCGCGAACTGCACCAGATAGCAAGCAGACAGTACGCCTTTGAGGGACAGTGTTTCGTTCTGGCTGCGGGAACAGTGCTTTCGATGGAGGACGTTCTAGAGGGTTTCGATTCCATTCCCGGGACCGACCCGGACGACAGGGCGATGCTGGCTTCCATGGGAGACTCCCCCGAAACACTGCTGCAGCGTGGAGGCAGTGCGATCATAGGACCCGACGCCATGTACGTGACCGAGCCGGTTTACGACAGGCGCGAAACCATCTTTGCGGAACTGGACCCGGACAGGGTGATCGAAGGTCACCTGCTGATGGATTCCGACGGTCATTACTCGCGACCCGACGTTTTTTCTCTGAAGGTAAACACAGCTCCCGTCAGGAACGTGGAATTCTAAAGGCGGGAAGCCCGGACATGGAGGCGATATTATGAGCAGGGAAAAGGCGACCATCGGCATATTCGGCTGGCCTACAACTGACAATGGGTAAAACTTACATGACAACGCCGACCCTGGGCGCCAAACGGCTGCCCGAAATGGACGCGGCGCGAGGCCTGATAATGATACTTATGGCCGTAGACCACAGCATGTCGCTTGTGGCCCACATAAATTTCAGCGAGTTCTGGGCGGCTCCGGTTCCCGCCTACGGGTCGCTTCTGGCTTTCTTTACAAGGTTTGTAACCCATACCTGCGCACCAGGGTTTTCGATGCTGATGGGCGCCGGCATGGTCTTTTTCGCCAGCAGCAGACGCGCATCCGGCTGGAACGAAGGTCGGATAATCCGGCAGTACTGGTTGCGGGCTTTTATCCTTGTGGCGGTCATGCTGACGGTGGAGCTTTTCGTGTGGACCCAGGCATATCCTCCACGCCCGGGAACACCGCCTGTTCCCCTTCTTTTCGGTGTTCTGTTTGCTCTGGCGGGGTCAATGGCGCTGGGTTCGCTGGTGCTTAGAGCGCCCAAAGCGTTGCTGGCGCTTCTGGCGATAGTGCTTGCCGTAACCACCAATATGCTTGTTCCCGTTTCGCTTTCGTGGAAAGAAGCTGCAGGTGTTATCAACATGCCGATGATGTTCGGCTTCGTGCCTTTCGGCAGGCAGATACCTCCGTTGAACATATTCGTACTATACCCCGTGCTGCCGTGGCTGGTTTTTACCCTGTTCGGCATGGTGCTGGCAAAGTTTTTGCAAAGCGACAGGGAAAAGACGGAGAAAATGCTGCCGCTGGCCGGAGCGGCCCTGGTGGCGGGATTCGTGCTGCTGAGGTTGACGGGCGGCTTCGGCAACATTCACCCGGTGGAGGGCGAGGGGATCATTGCTTTTCTGGCGGTCAACAAATATCCGCCCAGCATCGCCTACGCTTTGCTTTTCGGAGGAGTAAACCTCTTGATACTTTCCTTTTTCTCGCACGCCGGGGATTTCTGGTGGAAACCCGAAAACCCGCTGCAGGTTTTCGGGAAATGTCCTTTCTTTTTCTACGTTCTCCATCTTTACCTGTTCATGATAATGGGCAAAGTTCTTGGCCTATTCATGGAATCGGTCGGCTACCCGGCGGCATTTGCCTGCTGGGCCGTCGGGCTTGTTGTACTCTACTGGCCCTGCAGGGCCTTCGTGCGTTACAAACATAGCACCAGGCCTGGCTCGATAATCCGGCTCTTCTAAAGAGGTGTCAGACCTACACAATTGACATAATCCGCACCAGCCACAGAGTAAAACTTCAATCTGTCACTTGTGTAGGTCTGACACCGGGGGCTCCGACACCGGGGGCTCCGCGGATGGGCCGCCTAAGCTATGAACCCGGGCTTCAGTTCCCAGTGAAGACGCGAAAGCTCCATGAAATCCCCCGTTTTGAAAGCCTGGATGAATTTACCGTAAGTCTGGTATATAGCCCTGCGATCTTCTTCTCCGAATTTCAAAGCGTTTTTATCCCCCATCAGGAGCCCCAGGTATATCCATCCCATATCGCCCAGAATATCCCAGAGGTGAACCAGCAGCGGGCTGCCCGTATCAACGAATATTCTCCGGTGAAATTCTATGTCGTTTTCACGGAAACCCAGATAATCTTTGGTATCCATACAGGTTTTCATCTGATTTCTTATCGACTGCAAGTCTGAAACGAGTTCCGAAATATCCCTGTCGGATTTTTCTATCCTGCGAAATGCAATCTCTTCTATTTCCATCCTCACGGTGATCGCGTCGGTTATTTCCTCTTTGCTGAAAGCCCTTATGCGGGTTTCCTTGTAGGGAATCACTTCAAGTATGTTCTTAGCCCTGAGATCGGCAAAGGCCTCACGCACTACCGACTGGCTCACTCCCAGCTCTCCCGCCACGCTCATTTCGGTAATCTTGTCGCCGGGTCTGTAGTTCCCCAGAAAAAGATTCTGAAGAATATGTCGTTTTACGTTCTCCCTGAATGTGCCTTTTCTGTTCATCGGTATCATCTCCATCTTCTCCCATCACTGATATGGATGGCGGGTTCAGCGTCTGGAGACAAAAGACTTTCCGAACGGGCGCCGGTTTCATCGAACTCCTTTTTGGCTTCGTTGACTATCGCAGGGTTTTTGAAAAGAGCGCTTCCCGCCAGTGCGAGCACACGAGCAGCAGCGTTCATTCCTTTCAGACCGATGGGCGAGCCGCAACTTGCCGTGCTTTGCCATGTGTGAAGGGAAACACCGCAGGGAACGCAGCATGCAGCGAACTGACCCGCGGGCGCCCTGTGGGAAACATCACCCACGTCGGTGGAACCGGGGCTGGTTCTCTCATCCCGGTTGCAGGCAATACCATCCGGGACCAATCTGCAGAGACATCCATTATCAGTATCGGCTCCCCTGTTGAACATGCTATCGGTTTCAAGCAACTGTCCGGGGTTTATTGTGCTCCGGAGACGACTTGCAAAACGTATGTCTTCTTCATCAAAATCAGGTGGACCGGCTTTGTTGAAGGCCTGGCCCAGCAAACGCGTAAGGACCATGTTGGGCATGAAATCCAGCATTCCGAACACAAAACACCTTTCGACGGAGGCGCCCGACATGAGGGCGGCGCCTTCGGAACAGCGAATGATCCGTTCGTAGCATTCTCTGGCAAGTGAGCCTGAAGGAGCCCTCAGCAGAATTCTGAGTCGGGATTCTTTTGTAGTGGAGACCGGGTCCCCGTTTTCCAGTTCTATGGCTGAATGTATCCTTACGCCTGGTGACAGATGGCCCCCAAGATACTTAAGCCCTGTATCCATAAGGGTAGCCGCTTCAAAGGCGTCGCAAGCCAGGTGCGGCCAGCGGATATCGTCGGCAGGGACGGGAAGGGCCTTTCCCGTAAAGTGGAAATCCACTTTTATCATCGCCATGGAGCCGTTGCTCCACATGTCGCTGGTGTTCCACGGATGCCAGCACAGGGCCGCGTCAAGATCGTCGAATGCCCCTTCGCGGGCCATGAAAGCCTTGCCTGCTCCGTTTTCTTCGGCAGGACATCCGTAAAATCTGATCTGGCCCGGAATATTTTCAGTTTCCAGATACCTCTTCAACGCTACGGCTGCGGCGCAGGAAGCCGCTCCCAGTAGATTGTGTCCGCATCCGTGCCCCGGCGCCCCCTCTTTTATTGGCTCTTTCGACGCCTGAGCTTTCTGGGACAGCCCCGGCAGAGCGTCGTACTCACCGAGAATTCCCACTACCGGGCCGCCTTCACCCCAGGAAGCCAGGACCGCTGTATCAAGCCCGCACACACCTTTTTCGACAGAGAAACCCTCTTTGCGGAGCAGTTTTTCGTAGCAATCCGAGGCGAAAACCTCGAGAAAAGCCAGTTCCGGCTCTTTCCATATGTCCAGAGCCAGCTTCTCCGCCATCGGCCTTATGTCTTCGACAATGGCGAGTATGTTTTCATCGAAACAGTATTTATCCATACGGCTATATCCTTGAACTCCTCGCCAGGCGTCGCTCCATGAAGGAAATGGCCTGACTCAGGGTTATGGTTATGGCGAAATACATTGCGGCCGCCACTATATAGGATTCAAGCACCCGAAACGTCACCATGCTGACCTTGGACGCCGCAAAGGTTATATCCATAAGAGCAAGAACCGAGACAAGCGAAGAAGCCTTCACCAGGGTCACAAGCTGCCCGGCGAGCGCCGGAAGAATCCTCCGGAAAGCCTGGGGCAAAACGATGTACCTGGCTACCTGCAGGGGTCTCATGCCCAGCGACCGGGCCGCTCCCTTCTGTCCCCCGGGTACAGCGTTGACGCCGGACCGTATGATTTCCGCCACGAAAGCTCCGGAGAAAAACCCCAGAATACACACGCACGGCCAGAAAACGGTGCGATATGAAATAAACTGCCCTATCCCGAAATAAACCAGGTAGACCTGCACCAGAAGGGGCGTGTTGCGAATTGATTCGATATAGGCGATGGCGGCGTATCGCGGCCCCCGGCGGGGGCTCACTCTGCAGAGCGCGGCGATAGTTCCGACTAAAAGAGCAAAGACCATCGCGACGGAAGACACCAGCATGGTATTGCCCAACCCCCTGATGAATAGATAGCGATACGCCCACACGGCGCCGAAGTCAAGCATCATAGCTCGGCCCCCCCGACGCACCGAATGCGTCATGGTCCTGGTAATGAACGATGCGTTTCAGGAACGACCGTATTCGCGGGTGATTATCGGGCCCAAAGAAAGCGTATGGATGGGCGTCCTCGAGTATTTCGCCATGCTCCAGAAACAGCATCCGACCCGCGACACCCTGGATGAAATTCATTTCGTGGGTCACTATAATCATTGTGGTTTTCCGTCTGGCTATATCCCGGATGACATCCAGCACTTCGTATATCATCTCGGGGTCAAGGGCCGAGGTTGGCTCGTCGAAAAGCAGCAGGCTGGGATCCATGGCCATTGCCCTGGCTATGGCGACTCTCTGTTGCTGCCCTCCCGACAGTTCCATGGGATATGATGCGGCCTTGCCCGTCAGTCCTACGGCCGCCAGCAGGTCTTTCGCCTTTTGTGCCGCTTCGGTGCGGGGCATTTTCTTTACCTTTTCAAGACCCAGAGTTATGTTCTCCAGCACCGGCATATGTGAAAACAGGTGAAACTGCTGGAAAACCATACCTATCCGCCCCTCCGCCCCTCTGGAGCTTTCGGCGGACAGCAAAACCTGCCCGGCGTCCACTTTCTCAAGACCGTTTATACAACGCAGCAGTGTGCTCTTGCCGCAGCCGCTGGGGCCAACAAGGCCTATAACTTCACCCGTTTTCACCGAGAAGGAAACGTCCCGCAGTACCGTTTCGTTGCCGAAAGACTTGCATACTCCATGTACTGTGAGCAATGGCTTAGGCTCCCGAGTTACATGTTTTTCATTTCCGGAGTCAGGTCCTCCCACCAGCTTTTGTCTGTGAACCATTTATCGTAGGCCTCCTGGTATTGCGGGGAATCCATGTAATCCCTGAGATAGGTGTTAATCCACAGCAGCAGATCGGGCTGTCCGTGAGCTATCATTATGCCGTGTCCGTCGTTGGTAAACTTGCCTTCCACCAGATAGGTCTTGTCAGGCCTGAGCATCGTAAAGTAAAAAGCAAGAGCTTCATCCACAAGCAGGACATCGGCCTTGTCGGCCACGATGGCCATGAATCCCACGCCAAGATTCTTGTATTCTACTATCTCGGCATTGGGAAACATTTTTTTGGCAAGGTCCACCATCGGCGTGCCCATCATCGTCCCTATGACCATGCCTTCACGGTTGAAGTCGTCCGCCGCCTTGAACCTGGCCTCATGCTTTTTGTTCCCCAGGAAACAGTAACCTGTATAGAAGTAGGGTATGGAAAAATCGACGGCAAGGGCCCTCTTGGGGGAAATGGCCATGCCTGCGATGATCATGTCGACGTCGCCTTTCTGAAGAGACGGGATCAGAATGCTGAAAGCCGGTTTTTTGACGACCAGCTCAACACCCAGTTGCTCCGCCATGTCCTTCATGATGTCGACGTTGTATCCCATCAACTCGCCCTCAGTATCCAGCATCTGGAACGGCACATAGTCATCGAAGGTTCCTACTACAAGTTTCCCCGACTCTACTATGCGGTCAAGGTTGGGAGTGGGGTTTTCCGTAGTCGGATAAGTCGCCAGTGCACCCGCCGGAAAAACCATAAGCAGAGCCAGAGCCGCAAATATCATAAATTTCGCCGAAAAACGGTTTCTCATTGTGTGTATCCTCCTTCGCTAATTGCGTTTACTGTAGTATTATCGATTATCGATAATGGGTCAATACTGTAACCGCCCCGGGGGGGAGAAAGCAATGCGATTCGATCATCACATGCATATCGCAAGCCTGCAGGTGATTCGGGCACTGGGCAAACAGCCGGGTGTCAAGCCTCGCTATGCGGGGGTCAACCCCCGGGACTCTTCGTCTCTGGGGATCGTATCCAGTCTCGATGAAGCCGGGTTCGACAGGGCGGTGATCATTTCCGCGGCGTACCTGTGGGGAACTGCTTTTCTACCGGTAAAAAAGGCCCGCGTCATTTCGTATATGCGGGATGAAAACAACTGGACGGCGGGGCAATGGAAACGTTTCCCCGATCGTCTGGTGTGGCTGATGAGCGTGAATCCGCTTCTCACCGACACGGCGCTGGCCGAAATAGACAGATTCAGGAAATACCCGGGAATAGCGGGAATAAAAATGCACTTCAACGCCAACGGAGTGGACCTGCTGCGGCCCGAACATCTTGAGAAACTGCTGCCCGTTTTTCGAGAAGCGGAAAGGTGTAGGCTTCCGGTCCTTCTGCATTACGGCATGGGAAAGGACCCCGAGACGCCAGGCAGTATTTCCATCGAAGCACTCGAAATCCTTATACGGGAAATATTGCTTCCGCTGCCGGAACTGAAACTGCAACTGGCCCACTGCTGCGGACTGTACAGCAAGGCTACGGAACATGTTTTTGGTCGTCTTTCAGAGAGAATAAAAAAAGACCCCGGTTTAAGGAACAGGGTCTGGGTGGACATATCGGCTGTTATGATCGACGGCGCAACCGCCGCAACCTATAAAGGGCTCCTCAGCCCCACAGCCGGCGAGGATTTCACAAGGATATCTACGGCGCTCAGAAATTTTGGTCTGGACCATGTTCTTTTCGGCAGCGACTACAGCGCCTCACCGACAATGAACCCCCGTGACTACAGCCGATTCGTTGCAGAAAACAGCGACTTTTCCCAACAAGAACTGGAAACGGTATTCAGTAACCCCGGGCCGTTTTTCAGCCCTGCAGGAGCCCCGCAGGGTCAGACCTAGAGATCGGGATAAAGATCTGTGCTCAGGTACTTGAGACCGGAGTCGCAGACCAGAAAACAGACTGTGTTCCCTTTTTCGTCCCCCGCAAGCAGTTTTTTCGCGGACGCCGCGTGGGCGCCCGATGTAAAGCCGC
>CAZBLL010000071.1:0-7548 GCA_964492625.1 uncultured Synergistaceae bacterium | reverse complement strand
CTGATTTCTTATGACGAGGATGTCGTAAACGGAGCGGGCCATTACTGACGCTGTGGTTGCCGGGATATATATCCCGAAAAAGGAGAACACCCGACATGGCGGAATTCGCAGGAAGAATGAAATTCATGGAGAAATCCGCTTCGGTGATACGGGGGCTTTTCGGCGCCATGAATGATCCCGGCATTATTTCCTTTGGCGGCGGCGCTCCGGCCAGGGAAGCACTGCCGGTCGACCTGGTCCGCCAGATATCCGTAGATGTCTTGCGCATAGACGGAAGGGGGGTCGAATCACTTCAGTACGGAAACGTAATGGGTCTGCCCGACCTGAGAGAAGTGGTGGTCAGTGATCTGCTTGAACCAAAAGGTGTTAAGGCCGACCCCGACAACATACTGATAACAAGCGGCGGTCTGGAGGGTATAAACCTTCTATGCCAACTCTTCATCGACCCTGGCGACGTTATCCTGGTGGAGTCGCCGACATTTGTTCACTGCGTGGAAATATTCGAGATGTTCCAGGCCAGATGCGAGAGCGTAGCCATGGACGAAAACGGCATGATACCCGAAGACCTGGAAGAAAAGATAAAAAAACACAAACCGAAAATAATATACGTGATCCCCACTTTCCAGAACCCCACTGGAAGGACCCTTTCACTGGAAAGAAGAAAGAAAATCGCCGAACTCGGCAGCCTTTACGATATCACCGTTCTTGAAGACGATCCCTACCGTGACATCCGTTACAGCGGAAACGATCTTTTACCCATAAAGGCGTTCGACAAAACGGGTCATACGGTAATGGCCAACAGCTTCTCCAAGATATTCTCACCCGGCAGCAGGCTGGGTTATGTTATGGCCTCCGACGATATCACCGCAAAACTCTTCGACGCAAAGAGCGCGACCAATTCGCACACGTCCATGCTGCCCCAGGTGATCTGCGCCGAGTTCTTCAGGCGCGGATATTACCCGGATCATCACAGAATGATATGCGAAATATACCGGGAGCGCAGGAACGCCATGGTGCAAAGCATCGACGAATTTTTCCCCGAGGGAACGAAAAGGACTTTCCCCGACGGGGGCCTTTTTACATGGGCCGAATTGCCCGTAGGGATAAACACCACGGAACTGCTCATTCGGTCGGTTTCCGATCCAGACGTAAAAGTGGCCTACGTAGCCGGTGAGGGTTTTTTCATTGAAGGGAACGGCATGGGAAGCAACTGCATGAGACTGAGTTTTGGAAACGTAACGCCGGAAAGGATAAGGGAGGGTATGGAACGCCTGGGTCGACTGGCCTGCGACGACAAAATCGCTAAATCCTGAGACCCAATAACTACGGTTGGATCGGCCGTTTGATGTATGGGATCATGATTCTCCTTGAGCGTGCATTTCTCACAAAACTGGAGGTCTGAACGTTGAAAAGGATATCCGCGTTGCTGTTATCCGTGTTTCTTCTTTTGATTATAAGTTCTGGTTCACCGTGCCTGGCCCTTGAGAAAAACGAAATAGAGATTTACGATGTGATGCCTGTGTATTTTGCAAACGTACAGGACACAATGAATGCTTTTAGAAGCCTCTACGGTCATATCTGTATGCCGGATGGCGGTAAACCTGAAAAAATTGGTGTGGATTCCTCGGGTATTACTTTCTCGGTTTCAGGTGGCGCAACCACCAATATACCTTTTGGCGATCTCAAGGCCATGGTGGTCCTGCACGCCAGGGGGCAGGGCAAAACCAATTTCCCATGGGCTGTAATATCGCAGATATCCGAAAAAGGGTCCAACGTCGTAATAGGGGTACAAAACAGAGAATCCGCGGAAAAACTGATATCCGTAATTGCTTCCTTCGCGGCGGCGGCGGGCCACCCTGTTGATTTCAACAACATCGGCGCTAACACGGTTGAACCCAAACCTCAGGATATGAAGAGTAACGGTTTGACCGAAACCAAAGGCGGAGTGGTCCAGTACGTTCTGATTGGAGGGGTATCGGAGAAAGCAGGACTCAGAGCAGGCGACCTGATACTTTCGATCAACGGCCTGGAGGTTGATTCCAACACAAAGTTCCAAAAAGAGGTATGGCCGACCATATGGCCTTCGGCCGGTGTCTACGATCTGGAGATACTCAGAAAAGGCGTCCCAATGTCTATCAGGGTGGAAGCCAGATCGGCTGATTCCATGCCGACTCCGCCCCCGAGCCTGGCCTTTGGAAAACAGCAGCAGGAAAAGCAGGATCAAAGGCCCCAGATGGGGTTCTCCATAAGGGAAATGTCGGAAAGCGAGATCGCTTCCAGCAACGGCGCAAGAGGAGCGGTAGTAGCGAAGATAGAGGCGGGAGGAGAAGCCGAAAAGGCCGGACTTCTTGCGGGCGACCTGATAATTTCATGCAACGGAAATTCTCTGACCGACGCCGCCAGTCTGGCTACATTGCTGAAAAAAGGCGAGAATGTCTTTACAGTGATTCGAAACGGACAAAAGAAAACGATAAGCATCAATCCCATAGTAGCCGCGTTTTAGAATTGTACGATTTGGATCTGTAGTTTCCGGAGATATCTTTATTCCGAGAGTTGCATAATAGAGTTTGACAAATATTCTGTCTTCCGAGCCGTATGCCCTTTGGGCCCCTTTGCCCATGGGGTGCAGCGCGGAAGACCTGGCGGTTTCGGCGTTACAATAACCGGGACGGTTTTGTCTTTTCAGAGGAACATCCGTTTTGCCTTGAGCTTGCGGCGTTTTCGGCTATGCGTTTGAGAAACCGGTGAATCTGTTGTTGTTCCTCTTCAGTGAAGCCCCGGCACAGGGTCCTTGTCCATTTCTCTCTCGCGGTCCAGAGATATGGCGCAAGAACCTTTCCCCTGAGCGTAAGGAAAAGGCGGTATTTTCTGTGGTCGTGTTCATCCTTCTGCCTTGAGACATATCCCTTTTCCACAAGTCTTTTTACCGACCTTGCCGTGGTGGTTTTATCCATCAGCAGTGTTTCGCTCAATTCTTCCTGGGTTATGCCTTCATGAAGCGAGAGGGCCGCCAGAAAATTCCTGGGGCCGTGGCCTATATCCAGGTTGGAAAACTCGCTTTCAAAAAAATGTCTTGCGTATCTGTGGACGATGGAAAAAAGTTTTCCCGCCGACTGATGGAACAGATCGTCCCTCATGCTTCGCCCACCTCCGTTTCGGCCCGTTTAAGGCTAACCATCTGCGGATAGGTGACCGCAAGCGCAAGAACAGTGGAGACTATGTCCGCGACCGGAAAGGAAAGCCATACGCCGTTGATTCCAAGAAACCGGGGCAGAACCAGAAGCACGGGAGCAAGAACAAGTATCTGTCTCGATGTATTGAGAATCAGAGAGGGCAACGGTTTCCCCAGGGCCTGAAACAGCACGCCGCTGATTATCTGAACGCCTACAACGAAAAACCCCGCGGCCATCAGGCGCATGGCGTGCGAGCCCATATCCAGCAATTCAGGATCGCGGGAAAATATGGAAATAACAGCCCGTGGAAATGCGACCAGAAGCACGGCTACTACTGAAGTGTAGATAGTGGCGATGATCGCCGACCTGGTAATGGTTTCCAGAGCCCTGTGGTAACGTCCCGCTCCGTAGCTGTAACCGAGAATGGGCTGCATGCCCTGGGCTATTCCGGCCACCGGCATGCCCGAGAACATGAGCATCCTGTTGACTACCCCGAAAACGGCAACCGCCAGGTTGCCGCCCCAGAAAGCGGCCAGATTGTTTACCATTCCGAACACAAAACTCGTGGCGCCGTGCCGAACCAGAGCCGGAAATCCCACAAAGATTATCTCTTTCAGTACGTGGAAATCGGGTTTCATCCGCTCGGGAATAAAATGGAAAAAGCTCTTGCCCGAAGCGTAGTACAGGTATATCCATATAATTACGGGGATCCGCGCCAGTATCGTAGCTAAAGCCGCGCCTTTTATTCCCATATCCATGCCTATGATGAACAGTGCGTCCAGCGCTACGTTCGAAAGCGCGCCGATGATCATGGAGAACATCGCCGTTTTTGCCGCTCCCTCGGAGCGGATTACGTTGTTCATGGACATACAGAAAATGATCAGAGGAGAACCCGGAAAAATAAGACCCATATACTGTTTTGCGTAGGGGAGAATGGCGTCGGTGGCGCCCCAGGCCTTTAGAACGGGGGACAGAAAAACAGTCCCCAAGGCAGCGAACAGGCCTCCGAAAACCACGATTGCAAGAAAGTTGTTGCCGAAAGCCGTCTTTGACTTTTCGTAGTTTCTTGCGCCAAGGCTGCGTGAAATAACCGAGGCGGCGCCCATTCCCAGCATGGCGCCTGTGCCGCCCATAAGCATCTGAAGCGGAAACGAGACGGCCAGTCCAGCAATCCCCATAGGCCCTACGGTGTTCCCTATGAAAATGGTGTCGACCAGGTTGTAAAGTGCGTTTACCAGCATCCCCACCGTGGCGGGCAGCGAAAGCTTCCATATCAGTTTTGCTATTGGTTCGTTGGCAAGCATGTGTTCGTTTTTTGACCTCAAGAAGAAAAAGCCCCTTTAGATAGTTGTATTTGCAACTATTATATCCGTTGCTTACGTTTTGGCAACGGCCGGGAGCTGCGTCCCGGGGCAAACAAAGGGCGCCGTCTCGAGAACTCCGGCAGGGTGGTAAACTGTGGCTGAGGGGGGTATTTCTTGATGAAAAAGAACTTTCTGCTCCGGATCGTTGTTGCTTCAATCATTGCCATGTGCGTCGGATACGGGGTTTCGCGTGTAACGGAGAAAATCGTCTGCTCGAACTGGGGTTTCGAGGACAGCTGGATCGTTTCTATAATAGAGGCCTATCCCGTTGAAACGCAGGACGAATCTTTTTCACCGGAGTGGAGCACCATGGAGTGGGATATTCACTTCCTTTTCCTGGGGGGCGAGTACCGGGGGACCGAGGCAAATATCCGGGTAGAGCATCTGGAACAGAGCAAGCTGGAACTTAAGCCCGGGGTCAGTTATATCCTGTCCTGCAACGAATACGAAGACGGCGAAAGGCAGTATTTCGTAAGCGACGTTTTCAGGGTCCCGCAACTGGCCGGTGTTTTCTTCGGGGCCGTGGCGTTCTTTTGCATCGTAACGGGGGCGGCGGGTATCCGGGCCTTGCTCGGCCTGGGACTCTCGCTCTTTGTCCTCATAAAACTGTTTTTACCGGGGCTGCTTAAGGGCTATTCGCCCCAGATCATGAGCATTGCGGCCGTGTCCGCGGTAGCGCTTGTAACCGTGGTTACCGTGCTGCGTAAAAAGCGGTGCTGGCCGGCGGCCTTTTCGGGCGCGGTGGCCGGGTGCGCATCGGCCCTGTTTTTCGGCTGGCTGGCTGTAGCGCTTTTGCACCTCAACGGAATATCCACCGAGGAAACATCCCTGCTGGCCAGTTCGGTTTCCTTTATCGACATCAGGGGCATACTCATCGCTTCCATAATAGTGGGCGCTTCTGGCGCTGTGCTGGACGTGGCTGTTTCAGTAACCTCAGCCATGTCGGAGATGAAAGACTACGACCCCGATATCTCCTCCGCGGACCTGTTTCAGTCCGGGCTCAACGTGGGCCGCGAGATACTGGGCAGCATGGTCAACACGCTGGTGTTCGCCTATTTCGGCAACTCTCTCGTTACGTCGCTTCTTATCCTCGACGCCGAACCTCTGCCGATGGCGCTTTTCAACAACGCCGTTTTCGCGGAGGAGGTAATAAGGGCGCTGGCCGGAACGGCGGGCTTGCTTTTGACGATCCCTCTTACCGCCGTGTTCGGCGTGTTTTTTCTGTCAAAAAAACCGGGGTACGGATATTACGATACCGGAAGGTGATCTTTGTGGGTGTTTTCGATTTCGACACAACGGTGAATCGCAAAGGGACGTCATGTCTCAAATGGGACGGCATGGAAGACCGGTTCGGCCCGCTTCCAGGGGATGTGCTGCCCATGTGGGTGGCGGATATGGATTTTGCCTCGCCCCCCCAGGTACTGGATGCGGTTAAAAAACGTTGCGAGGAAGGCGTTTTCGGTTACGTCATGACGCCGCGGTCATGTCTGGAGGCCGTTTCGCACTGGATGGCCTCGATCCACGGATGGGCGGTAGACCCCGAATGGGTCTCCTTTGCTCCCGGGGTAATGCCTGCTCTGGGCATGATCATCCGTTTTTTCTCGGCGCCCGGCGACGGTGTTGTGATACAGCCCCCGATTTACCCGCCCTTTTTCCGCATCGTAGAGGAAAACGGGCGCAGGGCGGTGCTGAATTCGCTACGGTTTGAAAACGGCCGTTACGTTATGGATATGGAAGACCTTGCGGCGAAGGTGAAGCAAAAGGACACGCGGATACTGCTTCTGTGCAGCCCGCATAACCCCGTAGGCAGAGTATGGGACCGCGGTGAACTGGACGAACTGATACGACTCTGCATCGAAAACGACGTGCTCCCTGTTTCCGACGAGATACACGCGGATATCGTCTACCCAGGCTATACGCACACACCCGCGGCTTCCATGTCGCCGGAGTACGAGAGCGCAATGATCACCTGCGTGAGCCCAAGCAAGACATTCAACATTCCCGGACTCCAGACATCCTATGTCATAATTGCCGACCCGGCCAAAAGGGAAAAATTCCTTGCGGCCAGAAACGCCGCCGTGGCGGCCAAGCATAATGTATTCGGCCTGGCGGCGGCGGAGACGGCCTACAGAACATGCAACCAGTGGCGCGAGGAAATGATTCTTTACGTGAAGGAAAATCTGGACCGATCGCTGGCCTTTTTCGGCGAAAAAACGCCGTGGGTCAAACCGTCCGTCCCGGAGGGTACATATCTGCTCTGGCTCGATTTCAGAGAGTTGGGCCTTTCATCTGAAAAAATAACGAAAAACCTTCTGTTCAATGGAAAGGTGGCGCTGGACCCGGGGCACTGGTTCGGAGAAGACGGATCTGGCTGGCAGCGTCTGAACCTGGCTTGCCCCCGTGAACTTCTGGAAGACGGGCTGGAGCGCATAAGAATATCGTTCCTGTAGAAAGCGACCGATAAAAAAGGGGGAAGCGGTCTGGCCGCTTCCCCCTGAACGTTTCTATTTTTCCTTCCAGACCTTTTCGACCGTTTTTGAAACAAGGTCCTCGTCGGGCGTGTAGGGAAGCGTAATATGGTAGTCTCCCCCGTACCTGGCGTTTATGTCCCGGCTTACCTCCTCGGCGTGTTCGCACCTCGCCCAGGCGCGCCTCGCCACTCCGCCGAGAACGTCCCACATCATGGCCGACCTCAGTATTTCGTCGGTCCGCTCGGAGCCGTCCAGCAACATGCCGAATCCACCGTTGATGACCTTGCCTATGCCCACGCCTCCGCCGTTGTGCAGCGCGCAGAGCGTCATGCCCCTGGCGGCGTTGCCGGCGAAACACTGCGTGGCCATGTCGGCGCATATGTTGCTGCCGTCCTTGATGTTGGAGGTTTCCCTATAGGGTGAATCGGTTCCCGAAACATCGTGGTGATCGCGACCCAGCATCACCGGGCCTATTTCGCCCCTTCGCACCATCTCGTTGAAGAGCAGAGCTATCTTGAGACGCCCCTCGGCGTCCTGGTA
>CAZBLL010000070.1:0-7620 GCA_964492625.1 uncultured Synergistaceae bacterium | reverse complement strand
GGAACCGGCTGAAGGAGAGAAAAACCACATGAACAAAAGAAACCACAACATAGCAACCATAGCGGGCGACGGCATAGGCCCGGAGGTTATCGCGGAAGCCAGGAAGGCCGCCGAAGCCGCGGGGGAACGTTTCGGTTTCTCGGTCGAATGGCGAGACTATCCATTCGGGGGACTCCATTATCTGAAATCCGGCGAAGTGCTCCCCGAAACGGCTCTGCGCGAGATAGCCGACTGCGACGCGCTGCTGCTGGGCGCCATAGGCCACCCGGAAGTAAAACCCGGTGTTCTGGAGCGCGGCATACTGCTTGCTCTCCGTTTCAGTTTCGACCAGTACATCAACCTGCGACCGGCCCGCACCTTCCCCGGCGTGCCGACTCCTGTCCCCGGCCGGCCCATGGACACCGTAGTGGTGCGCGAAAACACCGAGGATTTCTACATGGGCATAGGCGGCCGCGGCGATGGGCAAAAACTGGAATGCTCCTTTCCCGTGGATCGTGGTCTCTACAACGCGGAAGGCTCCCTTAGCCTGGCGTTCGACACGCCCCTTTCCAGCGCGGCGCAGGTGGGACTGGCCACTGAACCGGCCGTAAGACGGGCGACCGCATGGGCCTGCGACAGAGCAAAACAGAGAGGCGAAACGGGCGTTACCCTGGCGTCCAAGGCCAACGCCCTGCCCATACTCTACGGTTTCTGGGAAGAGGTCGCCTCCGACGAGGCTTCGCAAAGAGGCGTGACGCTGAACGTGGTGAACGTCGACGCGCTCTGCTACCACCTGGCGCGAGACCCAGGGCGCTACGGGGTGATACTTACGCCCAACATGTTCGGAGACATCGTCAGCGACCTGCTGGCCGGACTGGCCGGGGGGCTGGGAACAGCCGCCGGGGCGAACATAGGCGACGGTCTCTCCATGTTTGAACCTGTGCACGGCTCCGCGCCCGACATCGCCGGTACTGGCGCCTCCAACCCTGTGGCGGGGGTGCTCTCGGCCGGGCTTATGCTGGAACACCTGGGCGAGAGCGAAGCCGCAGCAGCCCTGGAAACAGCCGTTTCGGGCTACCTGTCGCAAAGCCCCCGGGAGGAGTTGCCCGTGGAGCTTGGCGGCAGGGCGGTTACAGGCGAAGCCGGGGATGCAATAGCGCTGCTGATACAGGACCCGGACCATAAGGGGAGGGGAACGCCATGAAAACAACCGGATCTCAAATGGTGGTGCGCGCGCTGGAAGCCGAGGGGGTTGAATTCGCCTTCGGTATCCCCGGCGGCGCGGTTATACCTCTGTACGACGCACTGGCCGACGCCCGCTTCAAGGTGATCCTCACCCGTCACGAGCAGGCGGCCTGCCACGCGGCCGACGGCTACGCGAGGGCCTCCGGCAAAACGGGAGTATGCATAGCCACGTCGGGCCCGGGAGCGACGAACCTGGTAACCGGTCTTGCCAACGCCCATATGGATTCCGTTCCACTGGTGGCGATCACGGGGCAGGTAACCTCGAGCGCCATAGGAACCGACGCTTTTCAGGAAGCCGATATCTACGGCTCGTCGCTGCCGCTCGTCAAACACAGCTTTCTGGTCCGGTCCATAGACGAACTTGCTTCCGCGCTTCGGGGGGCGTTCATCATCGCGTCCACCGGGCGCCCCGGGCCGGTCCTTGTGGACGTTCCCGTCGATGTTCAGCGAGCGGAGGGTAATTTCGACTATCCGCCGCAGGTGAACTTTCCCGGCTATCATCCCGAATCGATGCTTGAAATATCACAGATCGACCAGGCCATAGAACTCCTGGCGGCGGCGAAACGTCCGGTCATCCTGGCCGGGGGGGGATGCGCATTCGGCGGCGGGGAACGGAACCTCGAGGAACTGGCCGAAAGCAACAACATACCCGTGGCCACAACGCTTATGGGCAAGGGCGCTTTCCCCGAAAGCAGCCGCCTTTCACTGGGCATGATCGGCATGCACGGCTCTCCTCAGGCCAATCTGGCCGTTTCAAGGTGCGACGTACTGCTGGCGGCGGGAACCCGCTTCAGCGACAGGTGCACCGGCGACAGGTCCCGTTTCGCCAGGGGAGCAAAAATCATCCATATCGACATCGACGCCGCGGAACTCAACAAGAACGTGGAAGTTTCGGTATCTCTGAACGGAGAGGCCGGACAACTGCTCGCCATGCTGCACGAAGGCCTCGCAAAACGGGGGTGCAAGGACCGTAAACCGTGGATCAGCGAGATCGAAGAGATCCGCACAACCTGGCCGGTAGTTGCGCCAGATCCGAAAGAAGGCCAGCTCAGCACGCCCGGCGTTATCCGCAAAGTGCGCGAAAGGCTGCCTGAGGGAAACGTTCTGACCACCGAGGTGGGTCAGCACCAGATGTGGGCGGCGCTTCACTGGCAATGCGAACGGCCCAGAAACTTTATAACTTCGGGCGGCCTTGGAACCATGGGCTTTGGCCTCCCCGCAGCAGTAGGCGCGGCCTTTGCCCGAAAGGGCGATCCGGTGGTGTGCCTGGCGGGCGACGGCAGCCTCATGATGAACCTTCAGGAACTGGAGACCTGCGGCAGGTACGGACTGCCGCTGCGGATAATAGTGCTCAACAACGGCAGTCTGGGTATGGTTCGCCAGTGGCAGGAACTGTTCTGGAAGGAAAAATACGTCCACACCTGCGAGCGCAGCATATGCCGCTTCACGGAACTGGCCGGACATTTCGGCATAAAAGCGTTTGCGGCCTCCAGCGAGGCCGAACTGGAAAAGGCCCTCGACGGGGCCTTCGCCGCCCCGGGACCTTCCCTCGTGGAATGCGCCGTCCCGACCGGCGAGAACGTTCTGCCCATGGTGCCTCCGGGCGAAGCCCTTGAATCATTTATCTACAGCGTTGACCCATGCGCTTGCGGAGGGAAAAACCAATGAAATTGAGAAGCGAAACCGCAAAATCCGGCCCCGAAAGAGCGCCCCACAGGTCGTTGCTCAAGGCTTCCGGCTACACCGACTGGGAACTGGAGCGCCCGTGGATAGGCGTAGTCAACTCATACAACGCCATCATTCCCGGGCACGTACACCTGAAACGCATAACCGAAGCCGCCCGGGCCGGAGTATACGCGGCCGGAGGGCTGCCGCTGGAGTTTCCGGTCATAGGGGTATGCGACGGGGTGGCCATGAATCACCGGGGCATGAAGTTCTCGCTCCCCAGCCGTGAACTCATAGCCGATTCCATCGAGGTAATGGCTCAGGCCCATGCGCTGGACGGCCTTGTTCTCGTGACCAACTGCGACAAGATCATACCCGGCATGGCCATGGCGGCCGCCAGGCTCAACATTCCGTCCATCATCATCAGTGGAGGGCCCATGCTCGCCGGCCTTCACGAGGGCGAAAGGGTGGACCTTTCGAGTGTGTTCGAGGCCGTAGGGGGGGTTGCGGCCGGCAAGGTGAGCGAGGAATATCTGGCGGGTCTCGAAAACGCCGCCTGCCCCACCTGCGGTTCCTGCGCGGGTATGTTCACAGCAAACACCATGAACTGCCTCGTCGAGGCCCTGGGCATGGCTTTACCCTTCAACGGCTCCATTCCGGCCGTTTCCTCGGCCAGGGACCGCCTGGCCAAGGACGCCGGACGCGCCGTAATGACACTTGTGGAGCGCGACATACGGCCCCGGGACATTCTCACGAAAGAGGCTTTCGACAACGCCATATCCGTAGACATGGCCCTGGGCGGCTCCACCAACACGGCGCTTCACCTTACGGCCATTGCGCACGAGGCTAAAACTCCCCTGCCGCTGGACCGTTTCGACGAAATAGCGGCCCGGGCACCGCACCTGTGCGAAATGAGCCCCGCGGGACCGTGGCGCATGGAAGACCTGCACCGTGCCGGCGGCGTTCAGGCGGTGCTTGCCCGCCTGGCCGAAGGCGGCCTTATCAACGGCGACTGCCTTTCCGTTACGGGAACCACCATCTCCAGCGGGTACGCCGACGCGGCGGTCACCGACGAAAATGTAATCGCCACGCTTCGGAACCCGCGTCACGCACAGGGGGGCATCGCCGTGCTGAAGGGCAGCCTGGCGCCCGACGGCGGCATCGTCAAACAGTCGGCGGTGCTGCCTGAAATGCTTGTCAGCAAGGGGCCCGCAAGGATTTTTGAAAGCGAGGAAGAAGCATCCGAAGCCATAATCGGTGGGCGAATAAACCCGGGGGACGTTGTGGTTATCCGCAACGAAGGCCCACGCGGCGGCCCGGGAATGCGCGAAATGCTTGTACCTACTTCATCGCTCGCGGGAATGGGGCTGGACACGCAGGTGGCCCTGGTAACCGACGGGCGATTCTCGGGGGCCACACGCGGAGCGGCCGTCGGCCACATTTCCCCCGAAGCGGCTTCGGGCGGGCCCATAGGCCTTGTTGAAGAGGGTGATATCATAAGCATCGACATACCTGCCCGCAAACTGGACCTTGAAGTGCCGAAGGAGGAACTGGATCGACGCCGGGCCAGAAAACCCGAACACCTTGAACCAGACCAGAGCCCCTTCCTCAGCCGTTACCGCCGCATGGTCACATCCGGCGACCGCGGCGCAGTGCTGGAATAGAAAAGGCAATAAAAAGGCGGCCCCCAAGGGGCCGCCTGAACCTGTCTATTGTCCCAGGTAGGCTTTGCGTATTTCGGGATCTTCGGCAAGGTCGGCGCCCCTGCCCGTCTTGAGAAAACGTCCGGCTTCCAGGACGTATCCTCTGTCGCTTATCTCAAGCGCCTGCGTGGCGTTCTGTTCCACCATCAACACCGTCATGCCCTCTTCTCTTATCCTTGTTATATTCTCCATGACGATCTCCACGATGATGGGAGCCAGACCAAGGGTGGGCTCGTCCAGCAGCAGTATCCTGGGCCTTGTCATCAGGGCCCTGGAAATGGCGAGCATCTGCTGCTCACCGCCCGAAAGCGTTCCCGCTCTCTGGCCGAGGCGTTCCATAAGAATGGGAAAAAGGTCGAAACAGCGTTCCCTGTCCTCTTTGATCCGTGCGTCGTTTTTGCGGCGGTAGGCTCCCATTATCAGGTTCTCCTCCACGGTAAGCGTAGAAAACAGGCGCCGCCTCTCGGGAACAAGCGCCATGCCGCCCGCCACTATTTCGTGAGGCTTTTTGGGCATGGGGCGGCCGAACATCGTCAGTTCCCCGGCCGAGCGGGGCACAACACCGGTGATCGCCCACATTATGGTGGACTTGCCCGCTCCGTTGGAACCCACTATGGAGACTATTTCGCCCTCTCCCACGGAGAACGAAACTCCCTGCACAGCCTTTATGGCCCCGTAGCCTACGTGAAGTTCTGTTGCCTCAAGAGCGTTCATTTCGCTTTTTTCCCTTTCCGAGATAGGCCGCCACAACTTCGGGATTATCGCGTATTTCTTCCGGGGTCCCCAGCGCCAGCAGGGCCCCGAAGTTCATAACTACGATGGGCGAACATATATTCATCACAAGGTCCATGTGGTGCTCTATAAGCAAAATAGTCACCTTGAACTTTTCCCTCACCTCGGCGATAAGCCTCGCCAGGCTCATCGTTTCTTCCGGGTTCATGCCGGCCGCGGGTTCGTCCAGCAGCAGCAGTTCGGGTTCCGTGGCCAGAGCCCTCGCTATTTCCAGCTTGCGCTGCATACCGTACGACAGCGTGCTGGCCTGACTGTAGGCGTATTTTTCAAGACCCAGGTCCGACAGCAGCCCCATGGCCTGCTCGCGAAGGTCACGCTCGACGGCCCTTGCACGAGGCATTCCCAGAAGCGCTCCGGCAAAGGAACACTCCTCGCGCTGCAAAAGCGGCGTCAGCACATTCTCCAGGCAGTTCAGCCGATTGAAAAGGCGTATGTTCTGAAAAGTCCGGGCGATCCCCTTGCGGACCACCCTGTCCGGACGCAGGCCGCTTATTTCCTCTTCACGGAAAAAGACCTTTCCGGAGGTGGGCCGGTAGACACCGGTGACGACGTTGAACACCGTGGTCTTGCCCGCCCCGTTCGGACCTATGATCCCCGTGATGGAACTCTCCTTCACGTTGAACGAGAGAGAATCCACTGCTCTTACGCCGCCGAAGGTCCTTGTAAGGTCCGTAACGGAAAACATGGCCGAAGACGCACAGTTCATCACAACCAACCTCCCCGGCCGAATCTCTTTTTGATAGCATCGCCTATCTCCGAATAGCCCATAAGACCCTGCGGCCGGTACACCATTATCAGCACCAGCAGAAGACCGTAGGCCACCAGCCTCCACATCTGGGCCACGCGCAGCGCCTCCGGAAGCCCTATAAAGACAAACGAAGCTATGAGCGGTCCCGAAATACTTCCCATGCCGCCCGCTATAACGGCCGCAAGAAGCTGGGTCGACTGGACCAGAGTGAACATAACCGGCTGGATGAACGAAAGGAAATGCGCAAGCAGGCCTCCCGAAAGGCCGCAGTAAACGGCGCTTACCACCAGCGAAAGCAGCCTGGTCTGGAAAAGCCTTACACCCGCCATTTCGGCCGCCACCGGGTCCTCGCGTATGGCTATGCAGGCCGCCCCCCAGCGCGAACGCAGGAAGTTCCTGGCGATAACTATACCGACGCCAAGGCATACCAGCACTATCGGCAGATTCGTAAAGTCCTCCACCCCGGGAAGCCCCCTGGCGCCGTTGGTTATCTCGAGGTTTTCGAGAATGACCCTCAGGGCCTCGCCGAAACCGAGAATGGCTATGGCGAAATAGTCGCTGCGCAGCTTGGCCCTCAGCGTGGGTATTCCGATGATCAGGCTCACCAGACCCGCCGCAACGGCTCCCGCCGCCAGCGCAGCAAAAAACGAAACATCATAGTAATAGGTAAGTATCGCGGATGTGTAGGCCCCCACCGCTACGAAAGCCGCATGCCCCAGCGAGAACAGGCCGGTAAAACCGGTAAATATCGCCAGGCCCAGAACGGCTATCATATTGATGCAGGCGAGCGTAACAATGGAAAGGATATAATCCATGGCTACACCTTTTCCTCGTCGTCGTAGCCCAGCAAGCCGTTGGGCCGACAGACCAGAAACGCTATCAGAAGCGAAAAGCTGAACACGTCTCTCAGCACGCTGGAAACATAGGCCGAAACGAACGTCTCCACAACACCCAGAATAAGGCCTCCGGCCAAAGCGCCCGGCAGACTGCCCAGCCCCCCTATGACCGCAGCTATATAGGCCTTGTTGGTGACCCAGCCCATGGTGGGATAAACCAGGTACTTGATACCCAGAAACACCCCCGCCACCCCGGCGAAACCGCCCGCCAGCAAAAAGACAATGGCAATCAGTCTGTCCAGGTCCACACCCATCAGCGAACACATGGTCATATCCGAAACACCCGCGCGTATGGCTATGCCCGTCCGCGTCTTGTTGATGAACAGATGCAGCGCCAGTATCGCGATCATGGCGAAAAGGAACGCGCCGACGTCTAGCAGGCTTACGCTGCTGTCTCCCATGGTTATGACCTGTCTTTTGAAATACTCGGGGAAGGCGTAAAAACGGGAACCTATGGTGGCGTAAACGAGGTTCTCAAGGAAAACGGCGCATCCCATGGCGCTTATCATCAGGTACAGCGATGGGGCCTTGCGCTTGCGCAGGCTGGAGTAGGCCAGTTTCTCGTTTAGCACTGCGATAATGCCCGCTCCGA
>CAZBLL010000069.1:0-7637 GCA_964492625.1 uncultured Synergistaceae bacterium | reverse complement strand
CAGGAAATAGTGGAATATCTGCGCGACCCGTCGAAATTTTCGAAACTCGGGGCAAAGATCCCGAAGGGCGTCCTTCTGCTGGGCCCCCCGGGCGCGGGCAAGACGTTGCTGGCGAGGGCCTGTTCGGGCGAGGCCGAGGTTCCGTTTTTCAGTATAAGCGGGTCTGATTTTGTGGAGATGTTCGTGGGTGTCGGCGCTGCGAGAGTCAGAGATATGTTCGAACAGGCCAGGAAATACCAGCCCTGTCTCGTGTTTATCGACGAAATCGACGCAGTAGGACGGCAGAGGGGAGCCGGCCTGGGCGGCGGGCACGATGAACGTGAACAGACACTGAATCAGCTCCTTGTTGAAATGGACGGGTTCGATGTTTCCACGGGGATCATACTGATCGCCGCAACGAACCGGCCCGATATCCTTGACCCGGCGCTTCTGCGGCCAGGGCGTTTCGACAGGCAGATCGTTGTGGACCGGCCCGATCTCAACGGAAGAACGGCGATACTGAAGGTCCACCTCAAGGACAAGACGATAGACGATGATGTCGATCTTGAGGTGGTGGCTCGCAGGACCCCCGGTTTCGTTGGGGCCGATATCGCCAACCTTGTCAACGAAGCCGCGCTGCTTGCCGCAAGAAGAGACAAGTCCAAAATAGGCATGAGCGAGTTCGAGGAGGCAATAGACCGGGTGCTTGCGGGACCGGAACGCAGAAGCAGGCTGATCAGTGATCGCGAAAAGGAGATCATAGCCTATCATGAAGTAGGGCATGCTCTCGTAGCCAAGCTGTTGCCGGGGTGCGACCCCGTTCACAAGATATCCATAATTCCCAGAGGGCACAAAGCGCTGGGCTATACGCTTCAGCTTCCCGAAGAGGACAGATTTTTGATGTCCAAAAAGGAACTGATTAACCGAATAGCGGTGCTTCTCGGGGGCAGGGTCGCGGAGGAGATCCATTTCGACGACGTTACCACGGGAGCTCAGAACGACCTGGAGCGGGCGACACAGATAGCCAGGCAAATGGTTACGGAATTCGGCATGAGCGACAGGCTTGGTCCTGTAACCCTGGGCAGGAAACAGCACGAGGTGTTTCTGGGCCGCGACATAATGGAAGACCGCAACTACAGCGACGAAGTGGCCTACGCGATAGACCAGGAAGTAAGGAAGATCGTAGACGACAGCTATGAGCGGGTTCGCAGCACCTTGACGGAGCACTATGATTCCCACGTCACGGTAGCCCGCGCCCTGCTGAGCGAGGAGATCATAGAAGGCGACCGGCTGGATGAACTTCTCGAAAAGGGACTGGACAGCGAAGAAGAGATCACAAAAGCAGCCGGGAAGGAAGCCGCCGCGCCGGTTGATGAAGGCGCATCTTCCTGAAGGCGGATAAATATTGAATGTCGGGTTCAGGGAGCGTCCGTTTCTCGCGATACGGACGCTCCCTTGCTCTTTACTTGACAGAAGGTGATGCGAACTGAACGACAAAATCAACACCTTCGATCTCAAGGTTGCCTGGGCGCCAGCAGGAGACCAGCCAAAAGCGATAGAATCTCTTTCCGCGGGGTTTGAAAACGGAGCCGCGCGTCAGTGCCTTGTAGGCGTTACGGGCAGCGGCAAGACTTTTACCATGGCCAATGTCATTTCACGTATGAACATGCCCACCCTGGTGCTGGCGCACAACAAGACGCTGGCCGCCCAGTTGTTCAGCGAGTTCAAGGAATTCTTTCCCGACAACGCAGTCCACTATTTTGTCAGCTACTACGACTACTATCAGCCCGAGGCCTACGTACCCGTATCGGATACCTACATAGAAAAAGACGCTTCAATAAATGAGCGAATAGAGAAATTGCGTCTTGCGACCACCAAAGCACTGCTCGAAAGAAACGATGTCATAGTGGTGGCCAGTGTCTCCTGCATATACGGGTTGGGGAAGAGAAGAGCCTACGAAGACGCAATCTTTCGTTTTTCAGTGGGAGATGTTTACGATCGACGGGAATTCATCACAGGCCTTCTCGCCAGCCATTACGAACGCAACGACGCCGTTCTGGAACCCGGACGTTTTAGGGTTCGCGGGGAAGTGGTTGAAATATTCCCGGTATACAGTGATACGGCTCTGAGGGTGCTTTTTTTCGAGGATGAGGTAGAGAGGATCGACGAAATCGACCCGCTTAACGGCTCGAGCCTGCTGAAAAAGGATTCGGCGTCCATATTTCCGGCGCAGCACTATATAACTTCGGCGGAGGCGATAAGTGAGTCGATGGAAGCGATAGAGAACGAAATGGAAGAGAGGGTGTCCCTGTTCGAAAAGCAGGGGAAGCACCTGGAAGCGCAGCGTATCAGGATGCGCACCCGTTACGATATGGAAATGCTGTCGCAGACGGGTTACTGCTCGGGGATAGAAAATTATTCCAGATATCTGGATGGAAGGAACCCGGGGGAGCCGCCAGGGACACTACTGGATTTTTTCCCTGATGAGTTCCTTTTGTTTATCGACGAGTCGCATATCACGATCCCCCAGGTACAGGGAATGTACAACGGCGACCGGGCCCGTAAACAGACTTTGGTGGAGCATGGTTTCAGGCTTCCATCCTGTCTCGACAACAGGCCGCTACAATGGGATGAGTTTCAGGAATATTTCCGAAAGGTCTGTTTTGTTTCCGCCACCCCGGGGGATTGGGAAATGAAGGTGTCGGAGAACATCGTGGAGCAGATCGTGAGGCCTACCGGGTGGTTGACCCCGAAGTGATCACGGCGCCCGCCACCGGGCAGGTCGATGATCTGGTGGACCGCCTGAGGGCGGTGGTCGAAAAAAACGAACGCGCTCTTGTTACAACTCTTACGAAACGTTCTTCGGAGGATCTGTCGGAGTACCTGGAGGGTCTGGGCTTTGCGGTGCGCTACATTCACTCGGAGCTGGATGCGTTTGAAAGAGCCGAACTGCTCAGGGATATACGCAGGGGCGATATTTCCGTTCTGGTTGGAGTTAATCTGTTGAGAGAGGGCATAGACCTCCCGGAAGTGTCTCTGGTAGCAATAATCGACGCCGATAGAGAGGGCTTTCTGCGGTCCAGAAGGTCGCTTATACAGATGACGGGAAGAGCGGCGAGGAACGCGGCGGGAGTGGTGGTGCTGTACGCAGACACTATTACAGGTAGCATCAGAGCGGCGATGGAAGAAACGAATAGACGACGGGTGCTTCAGACGGCTTACAACAAAAAGCATGGAATCAGCCCGAAAACGATAGTCAAAAAGATAGTTTCCCTGCTTCCGGAAGAGATAGCCGGGGTCGACAAGGTTTCGGGAAAGGTGAATTCCATTCCCGAAACCATGTCGCTTCAGGGGCTTGAGGAAATGATGTGGAGATCGGTCGAAAAGCTGGAATTCGAAAAGGCCGCCAGCTTGCGAGACCTGATACAGAAACGTTCAGGGGGTGCTACGCCTCGTGCCGCAATGGATAGAGGTAAAAGGCGCAAGAGAACATAATCTGAAGAATATCGACGTTTCACTGCCCAAAAACAGCCTTGTGGTTGTAACCGGACCATCTGGTTCCGGAAAGTCGTCTCTGGCGTTCGACACCATTTACGCCGAGGGACAGCGACGTTATGTGGAATCGCTGTCATCCTACGCCCGACAGTTTCTGGGTATCCAGAACAAGCCCGATGTCGATGACATTTCTGGTTTGTCGCCGGCAATTTCCATTGAGCAGAAAGGGGTTTCCCATAATCCCAGATCGACCGTAGGGACAGTTACGGAAGTTTATGATTACCTGAGATTGCTGTTCGGCAGGGCTGGAATTCCTCATTGTCCTTCCTGTGGCAAGCCGGTTCGCAGACACAGCCTTGACGAGATACTCGACATTATTTTCGGGGAGTTCGAAGGCCGCAGGTTACAGGTCTTTTCTCCGGTAGAGCGAAACAGGAAAGGCGAGTTTAAAAACCTTTTTTCGCAACTGCAGAAAGAGGGTTACCTGCGCGCCAGGGTCGACGGTGTAATGTTCTGGCTTGAAGAGGAAATAAAGCTGGATAAAAACAAACGACACAAGATAGAGGTGCTGATAGACAGGCTGACGGTTTTGAAGGACAGAAGAGAACGTCTCGCCGAAGCAGTGGAAAGCGCATTGAACCTGAGCGGCGGGTTTGTGCTCCTGGCGGCCGATGAAGCGGAGGAAAAGCTTCTTACAAGCCAGTATCTGTGCCCCGACTGCGAACTGGCCCTGCCGGAGATAGAGCCGCGCCTGTTTTCTTTCAACAGTCCTTCAGGGGCTTGTCCCGATTGCCACGGTCTTGGGAGCCACCAGTATTTTTCGGAAGAATTGTCCGTTGACGCGGAGAAAAACGTTTTTGACGGCGCCCTGATTCCCTGGAATCACAGGCATTACATGCTGAGGAAACTCCGATCTCTTTCGGAAGCCATGGAGTGGGACCTGAACGGGCCGTTAGGCGATCTCCCGGCGGATATACAGAATGCGGTGCTTTACGGTGTTGAGACGAAGGTTCCCATGAGTTTTCGCGAGGGACGGCGCAGCGTTTCCTATATGGGCAGATACGAGGGCTTGCTGCCCTGGCTTGAGACCCGCTGGAAGGATACCGAATCCGAGTCGATACGAAACGACCTTTCGGGATATCGGGCCGAAGAAATATGCCAGACCTGTGGAGGCAGAAGGCTCAAGCCGGAAGCACTGGCTGTTTTTGTCGGAGGGGTCTCGATAGCTGATATGGTTGAAAAGCCGGTGTCTGGACTGGTGGATTTTCTTAAAGATATACCGCTTGAGGGAGCCGCATTACACGTGGGCAGGCAGATAGTGGAAGAGATAGTCAAAAGACTTACCTTTATGGTGGATGTTGGAGTAGGCTATCTTACTCTTTCGAGAAGAGCCGATACCCTGAGCTCCGGTGAAAGTCAGAGGATACGGCTGGCCACACAGATAGGGTCCAAACTGTGCGGTGTTCTGTACGTTCTGGATGAACCCACTATCGGCCTTCATCCCAGGGATACGGCAAGACTCCTGAGCACACTGGAAGTTTTGAGGGACCTGGACAACACGGTGCTTGTTGTTGAACACGACAGGGACACCATGCTGCGGGCTGACCATCTTGTAGAAATGGGACCGGGAGCCGGAGAAAACGGAGGCCGAATCATCGCCCAGGGCCCACCCGTAGACCTGAGATCGGGAGATTCTCTATCCGGACCGTATCTCAAGGGGGAGCAGTCGGGTCTTGTGATCAGGAAATCACGCAAATCGCTGGAGGCCATTCGCGTTACAGGGGCCGCAGAGCATAACCTCAAGAAAATAGACGTTACATTGCCTCTGGGCTCCCTGGTCTGCGTTACAGGGGTTTCTGGTTCCGGAAAAAGCACGTTCCTCCATGAGGTCCTTTACAAGGGCGTCAGGAGAAAAATGGACAGGAACTTTAGGGAGCGCCCCGGCAGGCACAGGGATATCGAGGGATGGGAACACCTCAGGAACGTGCTTCTGATAGATCAGAGCCCGATAGGAAGAACGCCTCGATCGAACCCGGCTACATACACCAAGGTCTTTACCCCGATAAGGGAGCTCTTTGCAATGCTTCCGGAATCCAGGGCCAGAGGATACAAGCCGGGCAGATTCAGCTTCAACGTCAAGGGAGGGCGCTGCGAATCGTGTCATGGGGATGGTGAAGTGAAAATCTCCATGATGTTCATGCCCGACGTGTACGTGAAATGTGAAGTCTGCCATGGAACCAGGTACAACAGGGAAACGCTTGACATCAAATACAGGGGTAAAACCATAGCCGACGTTCTGGATTTCACGGTCGATGAGGCCTGCGAGTTTTTCGGCGACATTCCGAAAATTTCAAGGTGGCTTGGCGTCATGCGGGAGGCAGGTCTGGGTTATATAAGACTTGGCCAGTCGGCGACTACCCTAAGCGGAGGAGAGGCGCAACGAGTCAAGCTGGCTTCGGAACTTGGAAAGAAGTTCAGGGGCGGCTGCCTTTATCTTCTGGATGAACCGACAACGGGACTGCACTATCTCGACGTGAAGAAACTGCTTATTCTTCTCCATAAACTGGTGGACCAGGGAAACACGGTCGTGGTGATAGAGCATAATCTGGACGTAATAGCCTCGTGCGACCATATAATAGACCTTGGCCCCGAGGGCGGAGAAGCCGGCGGCAGGGTTGTTGCCACAGGAAGCCCGAAAAACGTGTCTCGATCAGCAAAAGGGCATACGGCGGTTTCTCTTTCGGCCTATCTTAAGGATATGGGGGTCTCTCTTACGTGAAAAACCATGGCGGACATGAAGCAGCCGGACGCAGGAACCGAGAGAATCAGGCCCCTATCGACTGGATTTTTGGAAGAAACGCCGTTAAGTCGATCATCGAGGAAGCTCCGGACAGATGTCTCAAGGCAGTTGTCGGAGACTACATTTCAGGCCGTAGTCTCTCCGAAATGGAAAAAATGTTTCGGGATGCGGGCGTTTCCTGGAGAAAGGCGCCGAAGAATGAACTTGACAATCTGTCGGAAGGACGCAATCACCAGGGCGTCGCCCTGAGGGTGAGCCCGATATCACTGTATTCGGACGAGTGGCTTCTGACGAAGGTAAGGCAGGATACCGGGCCGGTGCTGGTGTTGCTGCTTGATCACGTTCAGGACCCGGCTAACGTGGGAGCCATTGTTCGATCATCGGAGGTTTTCGGAGCCGTTGCCGTGGTCTTTCCCTTTCGCAGGGCGGCCCTGCCGGCGGCTTCGGTAATGAAGTCCAGCGCGGGCGCGGCGGCGCGGATACCGCTTGTGGGTGTAACCAATATTCCCCGATTCATGTCGGCCCTTAAAAAAGAGGGTGTATGGCTGGTGGGGCTGGATCATAACGCTGCGAATGAACTTGGGGAGCTTGATATTCCCCAAAGGATGGGATTGGTGACCGGCAGTGAAGAAGCGGGCCTTTCCAGGCTGGGGTCCCGTGAGTGCGATTTTCTGGGGCGCATCCCTATGAAGGGGCGCACCGGATCGCTCAACGCGGCGGCTGCCGCAGCAATAGGAATGTATGAATGGATCCAGCGTAATTCGCTGTAATTCAAGTTGACAACACCGACTGGAGACAGGTACAATGCTTCTCGCTCGGGTGGTTATTTGTAGAGAAGGGGTCACAAAGACCCCTAAATCAAGGGACAATCCTTAGATAACGCTATTTGATCGGATTTTCCAGGGGTGGTTAGTTCAGAGGAAGAACGCTTCCTTGACGCGGAAGAGGTCGCAGGTTCGAGTCCTGCACCACCCACCATAAAACGACAGGGGCGCCCACCAGGGGCGCCCCTTTTTTTTGGAACGAAGGGGCGTATAATTACCCCGTGCAATTCGGGGGTGAACGATGATACACGGCATAGGAATAGATCTTTGCAGTATTTCCCGCATGAAGACGCTTGTGGCGTCCGGGCGCTTCCGGGAAAGGGTATTCACAGAACAGGAAACGGAATATGCCCTGAAAGCCGTATCTTCGGCCAGACATTTTGCTTCGGCCTTCGCGGCCAAAGAGGCTTTCGCCAAGGCCGGAGGCTGGGGAATTTCGCGCGTAGGCCTTAAAAACATCTGGATCGAAAGGACCGAAAACGGCCCTGTATTCCACTGGAACCACAAGGTGGAGGAACTGCTTCGTCTGGCGAAATCCG
>CAZBLL010000068.1:0-7706 GCA_964492625.1 uncultured Synergistaceae bacterium | reverse complement strand
CCCATGGCGGGGTTCAAGCCCGGGGCGGTGGTTCTGGTAACCACTGTCAGGGCGCTCAAGATGCATGGGGGAGCACCCCGGGACAGCCTTTCTACGGAGAGCCTGGAGGCGCTGCAAAAGGGTGTTGCTAACATGGAGGCGCATATCGATATCCTGGAGCAGTTCGGTGTGCCCGTAGTTGTTGCGCTGAACCGTTTTACCTCCGATACGGAAGCCGAACTGCAGATGGTGCGGTCGGCGGCCGAACGCAGGGGCGCATCGCTGGCCCTTTCCGAAGTATGGGAAAAGGGCGGTGAGGGCGGCATGGAACTGGCCTCCAGATTGCTGGAAGCGCTGGACAAGGGAGCAGAGGGCTACAAGCCTGTCTACTCCAACGATCAGCCGCTCAAAACAAAGATCGAGACCGTGGCCAAAAGAATATACGGCGCCGACGGCGTGGATTTCAGCGCGGCGGCCCTGAAGTCGATGGCAGACCTGGAGGCCAGGGGCTACGGCGATATGCCGGTCTGCATGGCCAAAACCCAGATGTCGCTCACCGACGACCCGGCCGTCAAGGGCAGGCCGACAGGGTTCACCATAGGGGTCAGGGAAATAAGGCTTTCGGCGGGCGCCGGGTTCGTTGTGCCCATCTGCGGCTCCATGATGACCATGCCGGGCCTCCCCAAACACCCTTCCGCCGAACAGATAGACATAGACGAAGAGGGAAACATCCTGAACCTCTTCTGACAGGGGTCGCTAACAGTAAGGAAAACAAAAAGGGCCGGCGCCGCCGGCCCTTTTGTGCGTCCGTTTACTCGGCGAGCCGGAACGATTCCAGCATGCGTTCAAAGACGGCGGTGTCGGTTTCGGCTTCCGGAGGCGCGGGCCGGGGCGGGTCGTCAGTGAAACCCGTCAGGTCCCGCATGAGCATCCTGAAGGTTATCCTCACGCACTTGTCCCCGGCCAGGGTTGCGTACTCCGCCATAAAGTAGCGCTTTCCGCCCATGTCGGCCTCCCACTTTGTTCCGGGGAGAACTTTGAAACGAAGCCCCGCGACCGAAACGTTGTTTCCCTCGGGAATGCCCGAAAAACAGTCGGCCCCGGAGCCCGCACCCGTCAAGCTGACAGTGGCGGAACGCTCGTCGAGCATGGTCCCGGGGGTTCGGGGCAGGTCTATCCGTACGCCGTTATCGCCCGTGGATATACGCGACCCGGGCGGGATGTCCATGGTGAAATCCGCAGCCTCGAATTGCTTCCAGCCGGTGGCTTTTGCCGCGCCTTCATCCTCGGCGACGTAGTAAACGTACTCCGTGCGCCCGGCCTGCCAGTCCGTGGAAAGACGCAGCACACCAACCTGTTCACCCGGGGAGGCGAACGGGAAAAACATATCCGCCGGGTCCATTTCCGACACCGGGCCCATGTCGGTGAAGGCGCCGTCCTTCAGAAGCACCGCGTTTTTGGAGAATGAATATCCATCGCCCACCATGCTGACCAGCAGCAGGGTGTCGCCGTTCATTTCCATAGGCTGCAGGTCGGCCACGGCGAAGGGAGGTTTTTCCTCGTAGACGTCGCCCGTCGTTACTTTCCCCCCGGTTATCGAAAAAGACGCGGCCAGGGTCAGTTCACCCGACCCGACTACAAGAGCGTCGTAGAGGCTGGGGCTGACGTCCGACTGGCTTCGCCAGACAATAACCGTGGGTTCTCCTGTGTTCAGTGGGTCACCGGCGCAGGTTATGGAATCGGAGGGGCAGAAACCCGGGTCTTCGAACCCCAGCGCCCCCTTGTCGCTCCAGATGAACGAACACCCGGATTCGTCGAAATCCCATACGCCCGCCCACAGGGGTGTGACCCCTTCCCGGTTTGCTTCATCCGGGTCGTGGTAAAGGAGCACCAGTTCCTCCGGGGGGTCGGAGTCGATGTTCAGCGCTCCCGCCGAAACGGTGCTTTCGGGGTAGCCTCCGTACGACGTAGCAAGCGTTCCCTCTTCCCGCACATCTACCCTGAACATGTCGCCCCTTGGGAAAAAGAGCAGTTCGTCCAGTCCGTCGCCGTCCACATCGGCGGCCAGCCACGGTGTATCGCCGAAACTCACACCTCCAACGTCAAAAGCCAGCCTCTCGGCCCATCCCGAACCGGTAAGGGCAAAAAGACGGAACCCGGGAGACGAGTCCTTTGTCCACACGGCCATACATGAACTTTCGGGGGAAACGAAACGCCCGGCAAGCAGCCTTGTTCCGTCGGCGCCCGGACCGAAATCTCCCCCCAGAGATTCGTTCCACGCAAGATTCGGTCCACCGGCCCGGCAGGTAGCGGCCAGTGCAACAACCAGAACGAGAGCTCCTGCAATCCTGTGCGTCATGATGCTCCCTCCTGTCAACGCTTTATTCCTATGCGTTGATAATTGTACAATATTTCATGGCGACCTTGACGCCCGTCGCCGAAAGTGCTATAAGAGTCCCCAACACGAACCGGGAGGACGTAATGAAAAAAACCGGCATCCTTGCAACAGTCAACAACGGATTCGTCTTTAACTATTATTACGCCAGCGTGGGACCCCCTCGAAGGGCCGACGTCTAGGCGTCTGCGGCTTTTTCGAGGCCGGGGTCCCCAAAAGGGGCCCCGGCCTTTTTTTATGTCTTTTTATCCGGAAAGAGGAGTTGGTAAAAGTGGAGAACAGAGCGGCAAGGAGCAAGGCGTTACAGAAAACGGTCAGGGCCATGTGGGACAACGTACCCTTTTACAGGGCGCGCATGGAGGACTGGGGCGTCGATCCCGCAAAGATCAGTGACGTAGACGACCTCAGGCGGCTTCCTTTTATGGCCAAGAACGACCTCAGGGACAATTATCCACTGGGCCTGCTGGCCTGCGGACAGGAAGAAGTAGTAAGGGTGCACGCGTCTTCGGGCACTACAGGCAAACCCACGGTGGTGGCCTACGCCGCCGAAGACATAGCCTCTTGGTCCGACTGCATGGCCAACTGCCTTTCGTGCGCCGGCGTGGTTCGGGGAGACGTGTTTCAGGTGATCCTGGGGTACGGCCTGTTTACGGGAGCTCTGGGGTTTCACTACGGGGCCGAACAGGTGGGCGCCATGGTCGTTCCCACGGGCGGAGGGTTCACCGGACGCCAGATAATGCTCATGGAAGACCTTGGAACAACGGTGTTCACCAGCACGCCTTCGTACGCGCTATACCTGGCCGAGGAGATAGACAGGAGAGGAATACGCGAACAACTTAAACTACGCACGGCCATATTGGGCGGAGAATCGTGGACCGGAGAAATGCGCGGCCATATAGAGGAAGCCCTCGGCGTCGTTGCTCTGGATTCCTACGGTCTTTCCGAGGTAATAGGCCCGGGCGTGGCCATGGAGTGCCCCCATCGGAGCGGTCTGCACCCCAACTGGGACCATTTCCTGTTCGAGGTAGTGGACCCCGAAACGGGCAGGGTGCTTCCCCACGGCGAAGAGGGGGAACTGGTCATTACGTCCCTTTCCAAACGGGCAATGCCGGTGGTGCGCTACCGCACCAGGGACCTTACCCGCCTGATCGACGGCGACTGCGCCTGCGGCCGCAGCGAGCCCCGCATAGCCCGCGTAAAGGGCCGCTGCGACGACATGCTCATCATAAGGGGCGTAAATGTTTTCCCGTCGCAGGTGGAAACCGCCCTCGGACAGGTGGAAGGCCTTTCCATGCACTACAGGCTGGATGTGGACGAACGCATGGGGCTCAAGGAACTTGATGTGGTATGCGAACCCGAGGAGGATCTGGCCGAAGAATCACGTGAAAGACTCCGCGCCAGGGCGTCGCGCCACCTGCACGAATGCCTGGGTATAAGGGTAGGTTTCAGTGTCGCGGAGATCGGGACAATAGAACGTTCCGAGGGTAAGGCCGTGCGGGTCAGGGCCTGCGGCGGCAAATAGAGATTGTTACAAGCCGAGAGGAGGAAACAAAATGAAAGTCGACGAGAAGAGACAGTGGAACGAAACACAGGGCGCAACAGCGCCCCTTGATCCCGAGTTCGATTTCGAGGGCCTGCCCCTCGCCTGGAAAGAGGTTTGGGAGGCGAAATAACTGGAAGCAATAACCCGATGGCGGATGACGGACGTCGGATAGCCGAAAAGGCTATAAACCCGTTAACAGCAAACCGTGGACCGAAAGGGATTGGTTGTCATTCCGAAGCCTTCCGCAGGAAGGGGAGGAATCTCGGCTTTGAACCGGTTCTTCTAACGTTTCAAGAAAAGGGCGAGATCCCTACCCTGCTGCTTCGCTCGGGGCGCGCCGTCGTCCCTGCGGTCCTAGGAATGACAAGCCTTTTCGGCCATCCGCCATCGGGTTTATCGGCCATCGGCTTCATAGATTTTCCTGAACATCTCCCCAAAATCAAAGGGCCCCACGACAAGGTCTTTGTACCTTTCGTAGATGCTGTTTCGGCCCTCTTCGAGCGCGGGAGTGCGTATGCCGTACTCAAGCGAGAGAGACGCCTCCATAAAGGCGGCGAACTTGTCGCAGGCCTCGACAATGCGGCCGTCGACCACGTCGCCTTCGTCGGCTTTGAGCATTGCCTCGAACTCGGTGGACGGTATATCAAAACGTGCTTCGCCGTTTTCAAGCCTTGCCCGGTTGTCGAACTCGCACCCCGTGAAAAAGCGTATAGCGTCTGCTTCGGGACCCGGCAGCAATGGCAGCAGCCGCTCTTCCATAGCCTGCACCTCGTATTCCTTTACTATATCCTCCAGGCCCTCCACGGATCGCTTCACCGGTGAAACGATGTCTCTGGTAAGCACCTCCGGCAGATCGTGGAAAAGCGCCGCAAAAAACGTGCTTGTCCGGGGACCCTTCCCCAGGCCCGATTCAAGCGATACGAACCACGCCATGGCCGCCACCGTAAGCAGATGCCCCAGGACCGATGTCCTGGGCGCTCTCGGCGTCTGGGCCCAGCGCTCCTGAAAGCGCAACTGCCCGCAAAGGTCTACGAAAGCGTACCGCCCGCCCTCGGCAAGGTTCTGCCGCAGCAGCATGTCGCGAACGCCCGCCAGATCAAGGTGTTCCTCCACCCGGGTTTCGATTTCCTTTCGGGTTTCCTCAACGCCCCACAGCGACCGGTTCATTTCGTAGATAAGGGAAAACTCCCACCTGGTTGCCAGAAAATGCGCCGCGCGCAGTATACGACGCTCCCTGCCGTGCAGCGTAGTATCCAGCAGCCACGTTTCGAACCTTTCGTAGAATCCGCCCTCGACCGGCTCCAGGCATGGGCGCGTTTTCTCCAGGGCCCAGCGGTTCAGCTGCGGGCCGTGTGTTTCCATCATCCGGTGGAACACGGCCGGCTTTATATCCGTAAGCGTGACCCTGTGAAAAAACTCGAAAAGCCCACCCTCTATCAGCGCGTTCCAGTTGACGGAGGCGCCCTTTTCCTGTTCGGCCACGCCCAGGACCCAGGCGATGGTCATCTTGTGCGCCTGCTTGGCCAGCTCGGTGAACTGGGAGGGCCGCGCGTGATCGTTCCATCGGGCCATGCCCGCCGCCGAAAACACCAGATCCGCCAGATCGCGTTTGATCATGCCATTTCCTCCGCATATGGTTCGGTTGATTTCTTTGATTGCCGCTCTATCTGATATTATAAACCGTGGCTACAGCTGACTCTGCGCACCGGAGAGAAGACCGAAATGGCCGCAGATAATGCTACAGGACGGAAACGCGAGATAGAACTGATACTTAAATACCTCAAGCGGGAGAGAAACGTCGATTTTTCCGGTTACAGGCCTTCGATGGTCGAACGCCGCCTTGCCAGCCGCCGGGTGGCCTGTGGAGCGGCTGATTTCACCGGGTATCTTCTGGCGCTGGAAAAAAGCCCGGAAGAAATGGACGCCCTGCTCGACGCCCTTACAATAAACGTCAGCGGCTTTTTTCGCGACCCGCTGGTTTTCGACGTTCTGGAAAAACAGGTCATACCAATCCTTCTGCAGGAAAAAAACGTGAGCGGGGACCGCTATCTCAGAGTGTGGTCGGCCGGATGCGCCTCGGGAGAGGAGCCGTACTCGCTGGCCGTCCTTTTAAGGGAGACCCCCATTCTCTCGTCGACGGACATGGTGGTACGGATATTCGGGACCGACATAGACACGGAGGCGCTGCGAAAGGCCGCCAGAGGCTACTACACGGACGAGAGCATCAAAAACGTCAGGTTCGGGTTTTTCCAGAAATACTTTCTTCCATCGGGGGAGGGTTATCTCCTTAGCCCGGATATCCAGCGGATGGTAAGCCTTTCCTACCACGACCTCATGTCCGACCGGGGGGAATCGCCCTCCGAAAGCGTCTATGGTGATTTCGATCTTGTGCTGTGCCGTAATTTTCTAATATATCTCGATATGGAATCGCAGGCAGAAGTGCTTGCAAAGCTGGACCGGGCTATCCGGCCCGGGGGCTTCCTTGTGCTCGGCGAGGCCGAATCGCTCGAGCCGGCTGCGATGAAAAGAAACTACAGACAGTGGGGTCATTTCTGCAAGATATACCGCAAGAGTATAGAGTAGAGAATGGTTTGCAAAGGCGGTGGAGCGAGTGGTTAAAAAGCTAAAGTTCAAAGGAATAGCCCGAAAGTTCCTTTTCTGGTTCGTGCTGGTCTCGGTAACACCTTTTCTTATAGGTTTGTCGGTCATAACCATGCAGATGTTATCTTCGACACACCGGACCATTTCTACGGAGCTGTCGGTCGTCCGCGACATGAAAATCGACCAGATACGCATGTGGCTGAACGAAAAGAAGACGGACATCGCCTCTCTGGCCGCGGACACCAAGCTCAGAGAGCTGTGCGAAGCCATCAACAAGGGAAACCTCGAGCAGCGCAAAGCCCTGAAAGGCGAAGTCCGCGATGTAATGCGGAACGAAATGAACCTTAAACTGGATTTTCTTCAGTTCCTTCTTATCGACGCCGAGACCGGGCTGGTGGCCGTTTCAACCGACCCCGCTTTCGAGGGAAACAACCGCTCCAGTGACCCCTACTTTACAGAGGTGATCGACAACAAGAGACTTTTCGTAAAAGACATATACCGCTCCGAATTCATGAACAACGAGCCCAGCATGACGGTATCCGTGCCGATTTTCTGTATGGAACACGGGGGGAAGCACCTTATCGCCGTGCTCGTGGGCCGGCTGGACCTGGAGCATTCTCTTTTCCCTCTTCTTCAGGAACGGGCCGGTATGGGGAAAACCGGCGAAACGCTCATAGTCAACAATGACGTCATAGCACTTAACAGCCTGCTTTACGACGAGAACGCGCCCCTGAAACGCAAGATCTCCGCGGAGCCCGCCATACTTGCGGCCGCCGGAGGAACGGGAGTGGTAGAAGCCAGGGACTACAGGGGCGTAGAGGTCCTTGCAGCCTATACCTACATGCCAGAAACGGGCTGGGGTTTCGTGGCCAAAAAGGACACAAGCGAAATATACGCCCCCGTCTGGAGCCTGTTCGTCAGGGTTTCACTTATAGGGCTTGCGTTTCTCGTCGGCACGGTTGTTCTGTCGTTCTTTGTTTCGGGCGGTCTGGCCAGACCCCTGGTGGAAATGTCGGAAACGGCTGAAAAAATTGCAGAAGGCGACCTGGACGCCCGCAACCCGGAAACGAAAGAAAACGACGAACTGGCCGTTCTGGGACGGACGTTCAACGAAATGGCGGATAAACTGCAAGCCAGAATGGAACTGCTCAACGATATTTCCAGTGTAATGGAGGTCAGCATCAAAAG
>CAZBLL010000067.1:0-7793 GCA_964492625.1 uncultured Synergistaceae bacterium | reverse complement strand
ACCAGACCCGTTACAATTGTAAAAGAAGGCGGGAAAGAAGTTCTTGAAGCCACTTCGGGGCTTCATCTCAGGGATTTCCCCGGAGTTGGAACGCTCGAAGCGTTCTATACCGACGGCCTCCGGAGTCTCGCAAAAAACATAAAGGCTGAAAACCTGGGAGAGATGACCCTGCGTTGGCCGGGCCACGTGGAGCAGATGCGCCTGCTCAGGTCCATGGGTATGTTTGAGGAGTCGCCGAAAACACTGGGCGGCAAGGAGGTCGTCCCTCTGGATGTGGCCGCCGATCTGCTTTTCCCCATGTGGAAAATGGAGCCCGAAAAAGGCGACAGAGACCTGACCGTCATGCAGATAGAAGTGCACGGATTCAAGGGGAACGACGAAGTTACACACAGCTGGTATTTGCTGGACTACTTCGACGAGCAGACGTGGAACACATCCATGAGCCGTTGCACCGGCAGCTCTTGCTCAATTTTCGCAAGGGCCGTAGCCAGCGGGATGGTTGGACAGAAAGGCGTTCTTCCGGCCGAAAAACTGGCGGCCGACAACGCACTGTACGAATATGTTATCCGCGAACAGAAGGCGCGGAGGATAGAATACAGGGAATCTACCGCCATAACGAAAAACGTCAGGTAAGGCGCCTTAACGGCATGTTGTCTGCACATCCTTGGCAGATAACGTTTCCGTTGAAATGATGTATAATAACGGTACATAAAAACACAGAACGCTCACTTGCAACGCTGATCTTCTCCCGATACCGGTATATTACGGGGGTGCGTTGTTTTGGACCTGACCGCAAATGTTTTAGTCGCGGTTCTGTATGGAAACACCGACGGAAAAGGAACAAATTTCATCGTCGTATCCGAATTTTCTGCTGTTTTGTCGTGAGGACCTCCCGCCCGGGGGGTCCTTTTTTGTGTGCGCATGTTTCGCCGTCTGGCCGCAAGCATAGAAGAGTAAACAGGGGGGTGAGGATCACAACAGAGCACAGGGACCGGCAACATCTGATCCATGGAACAGGAATCACGAAGACAGTAACAAAAAGGAGGGATCAAGATGTCGGCACAAACACAGGTAAAGCCGAGCCTGGGCCTTTCGGTTGGAGTTTTTGTCGTAGCCGCCATCATAATCAGCTACGGCGTTTTGAAATTAGGCGTTGACGCTCATATCCCCATTGTCATTTCAGCGGTCGTAGTGTGTCTCGTTGGTCTTATCGTTCTCAAGAAACCCTGGGCCGAAATAGAAGAGGGCGCCCTCAACGCCATAGCGGTGGCGCTTCAGGCCATAGTCATTCTGATGATCATAGGCATGGTCATCGGTATCTGGATGCAGAGCGGCGTTGTTCCCAGCCTTATCTACTACGGGCTGGATATACTGGCGCCTTCGATATTCCTCGTAGCAACTCTGCTTATAACGTCCATAGTATCTCTGGCCACGGGTTCATCCTGGACGACCGCCGGCACCGTCGGTATCGCCATGATGGGTATAGCCCAGGGTCTGGGTATTCCAGCCCCGCTGACGGCCGGCGTGGTTATCTCGGGCGCCTATTTCGGCGACAAGATGTCGCCACTTTCGGACACAACCAACCTGGCGCCCGCCGTGGCGGGGTCGAACCTGTTCGACCATATCAGGGCGATGGTATGGTCCACCGGCCCTACCTACATAATAGTTATGATCATATGCGGCGTGATAGGCATGAAGTACGCGGCAGGGTCGCTTGACGCCGAAAAGATCGACGCCATGCAGCAGATGATGAAGGCCGAGTTCCCCATAGGCCTGCTTGGTTTCCTGCCCCCGGTGCTTGTAATAGGTCTGGCGATAAAAAAGACTCCCGCCATACCGGGGCTCTTTTCCGGTGTTTTGCTTGCGGTTCTAATGTCGTTCTTCCAGGGCAACGGCCTTGGCGACATTATCGACGCCGTCCACTATGGTTACGGCGCAACCGTTTCGGCGGAGTTCGGCTCAGCCGAGGGGGACGCCCTTATCCAGTTGCTGAGCCAGTACAACCTGAACATGGCGCCTGACATGGCCAACAGCGTCGGCAACATACTCAACGACCTGCTCAGCCGGGGCGGCCTGGATTCCATGATGTGGACCATTTCGCTTATCTTCTGCGCCCTGTTCTTCGGCGGCGCCATGGAAGCCTGCGGTTTTCTCGAGACTATCGTCGGTGGACTGACCCGGAGTGTAAGGTCGGTCGGGGGAATGATGGCCGCGGTGATCGGTTCCTGCTTTGTATCGAACCTTTTCCTGGGGGATCAGTATCTGTCTCTGGTAATTCCGGGGAGAATGTTCAAGACATCGTTCGAGGAGAGGGGGCTGGCGCCGAGGATGCTATCCAGGGCCTGCGAAGACGCCGGTACACTGACCTCTCCGCTTATCCCCTGGAACACATGCGGCGCTTTCCAGAGCAGCGTTCTGGGAGTGCCCACTCTTGAATACGTTCCCTACGCATTCCTGAATTACCTTAACCCCATAGTGTCGATAATTATTTCCTACATGAAGATAGGGATCTACTGGCGCAAGGCGGACGGGACCGACGTGGTGGCCAGGGAAAAACCATAGGAGGGTTTTTTCGAAAAACGGAAACAGCAACCCGAGAGAGGGAGGGGTTCCTCCCTCTCTTTTTTGCTACATTGATGATTGTTTGACACCATTAGGAGTGGAGGGTATTCTTGAAAAAGCGCTGTTTGCATACAAAAGCCAAAGACCGCACCAGCACGGTTGAAGGCAAAAACCAGGCGGCGCAACACAAAGGAGGCGGTACGATGCAGATACGCAACTGGCGCGAAGTGTCTTTGTGGAAAGGCGTCGGCGACGCCGAATGGAACGACTGGCAGTGGCAGATAGCCAACCGGATCACCACAGTGGAGGATCTCAGGAAAGTCATCAACATCAGCGACGAAGAGGCCGCCACGATACAAAAGAGCCTCGGCAAGCTCCGTATGGCCATAACGCCATACTACGCCTCTCTCATGGACCCCGACGATCCCACATGCCCGGTCAGGAAACAGGCCGTTCCCACCATCAACGAAACCCGTCTGGCCAAAGCCGACCTGCTCGACCCGCTCCACGAAGACGTCGACTCGCCCGTGCCCGGCCTCACCCACAGATATCCAGACAGGGGACTTTTGCTCATCACCGACCAGTGCAGCATGTACTGCCGTCACTGCACCAGGAGACGGCACGCAGGAGAAACCGACCACGCCTACGGCGTGGATCAGATACAAAAGGGCATAGACTACATAAGGGAAACACCCACCTTCAGGGACGTACTGCTTTCAGGAGGCGACCCTCTCACCGTGGACCCCGAAATACTCGAATGGGTAATCAGCGAACTGACAAAGATACCGCACGTCGACTTCGTGCGGCTCGGCACCAGGACCCCCGTCGTATGTCCGCAGCGGGTAACTGTAAAACTGTGCGACATGCTGAAAAAGTATCACCCAATCTGGCTCAACACGCACTTCAATCATCCAAAGGAAGTAACGCCCGAATCCAGCAAGGCCTGCGCGATGCTCGCCGACGCCGGAGTCCCGGTAGGCAACCAGAGCGTACTGCTCAAGGGCGTAAACGACTGCCCGTACATCTTCAGGGAGCTCAACCAGCAGCTGCTCAAGATACGGGTCAACCCCTACTACATCTACCAGTGCGACCTCTCCGAAGGCATAGAGCACTTCCGGACCAGCGTGGGCAAGGGCATACAGATCATCGAATACCTCAGGGGACACACCACAGGCATGGCGCAGCCGTTGTTCATAGTCGACGCGCCGGGCGGCGGCGGCAAAATCCCCGTAGGGCCCAACTACGTAGTCAGCAGATCCGACCGCAAGGTCATACTGCGCAACTACGAAGGCGTGCTCACCACCTACACCGAACCCGACGACAACCAGAGCCGCCCGCAGGAGCTCTACCACTGGGCCGAATACACCGAACGCCAGAGGAGCCTCTCGCGCGAAGGCCTCATAAAGCTTTTCGAGGAAGACATGATCTCCATGGAACCCTCGCACCTCGACAGACACGAACGAAACGAGAAGCGGAGGAAGAAGTGAAGGGATACGTATCGCGCAGGGAGCCGGAGGATGCAGCCGGCTCCCTCTTTCTTTTCGTGTAAACAAAACGCCTTGTTTGGTTTATAATCGAACTATACGCCCAGCCTCGTTATTCCTGGAGGTGCAATGGATGGAAGAACTGCTTGTCTCGAAATCGGGCGCACCCTTTCCCTCATGGATGAAATGGTTCGCCTTCGCTGTTGGCATTTTTTTGGTGGGCGATGGAATGCGTGTGTTCATGTTTCACAAGATACTTGTAGGTGTTTTTGTTCTGTACGTATCCGGATATGAGAAACGTATCGCGCTTACTACTGACGGACTGGTGCGTACGGCAGGTTCCTGGTTCAGAAAAAGCCGGATCACCCTGCCCTGGTCCGAGATAACCCATGTGGCTTTCTCCTACCGGGGCAAGCGGATGATGGGTTTTTTCGAAAAGGATGTAACTGGATGGAAAGTGCTTTTCTCGAGAGACGATGAGCCGGCCGTCAGGGAAATACTCAAAGAATATATACCGGACGTGGAGGTCGAAAGCCTGGGGGCGTGAGCCCCTGTTTTCTTGACGGAAACGGGTGGCGGAACTATAGTGTAAAGTAGGCATTGTTAAATTACTTTTTTATTATTTCTGGTCCGGTGGCGGGAGATTTCCGCCGTTCAAAGGGGGTGGAAGCGGCTCACAGCATTGCAAGACGCAGGTGAATTCGCGTTGCTCTTTTTCCGTACCAAAGCAGGTATCCTGAAAGGAGGCTTTTTAGCTAATGGCTGAAAAAGCACAGGTAAAACCAAGTCTTGGTCTTTCCGTAGGTGTATTTGTCGTTGCAGCCATCATTATCAGTTACGGCGTTTTGAAACTTGGGGTCGACGCTCATATCCCCATCGTTATTTCGGCCGTCGTGGTATGTATTGTTGGTCTTCTCGTTCTCAAGAAACCCTGGGCTGAAATCGAAGAGGGCGCCCTTAACGCCATAGCAGTGGCGCTTCAGGCCATCGTCATCCTGATGATCATAGGTATGGTCATCGGTGTCTGGATGCAGAGCGGCGTCGTTCCCAGCCTTATCTACTACGGGCTTGATATTCTGGCGCCTTCAGTATTCCTCCTGGCGACATTGCTGATTACTTCCATAGTCGCCATTTCTACAGGTTCGTCATGGACGACTTCCGGTACAGTGGGTATCGCCATGATGGGTATCGCCGCCGGTCTCGGAATCCCCGCACCAGTTACGGCGGGTGTTGTTATTTCCGGCGCGTACTTCGGTGACAAGATGTCGCCTCTTTCCGACACCACGAACCTGGCGCCCGCAGTTGCGGGGTCCAACCTGTTTGACCACATCAAGGCCATGATCTGGTCCACAGGCCCGACCTACGTCATCGTTATGGTCATCTGTGTAGTACTCGGCATGAAATACGCCGGCGGGGCTCTTGACGCCGACAAGATCGACGCCATGCAGCAGATGATGAAGGCCGAGTTCCCCATAGGCTTTCTGGGCTTCCTGCCCCCGCTTCTGGTAATAGGTCTTGCCGTCAAGAAGACCCCGGCTATCCCCGGGCTCTTTGCAGGCGTACTGCTGGCCGTTCTGATGTCGTTCTTCCAGGGCAACGGCCTGGGCGGCATCATCGACGCCGTTCACTATGGTTATGGTTCCACCGTTGCCGCCGAGTTCGGCTCCGCAGAGGGCGACGCACTTGTGCAGCTACTGAGCCAGTACAACCTGAACATAGCGCCTGAGATGGCCAACAGCGTCGGCAACGCTCTTAACGACCTGCTCAGCCGCGGCGGTCTGGATTCCATGATGTGGACCATTTCTCTTATCTTCTGCGCCCTGTTCTTCGGCGGCGCCATGGAAGCCTGCGGTTTCCTCGAAGTTATCGTCGGCGCTCTGACAAAGAGCGTTAAGTCTGTCGGCGGACTGATGGGCGCCGTTGTAGGTTCCTGCTTCGTATCCAACCTTTTCCTGGGCGACCAGTATCTGTCTCTGGTTATTCCTGGCAGGATGTTCAAGAGCACCTTTGAAGACAGGGGACTTGCCCCGAGGATGCTCTCCAGGGCTTGCGAGGACGCCGGCACATTGACCTCCGCGCTTATTCCCTGGAACACCTGCGGCGCTTTCCAGAGCAGCGTTCTGGGCGTGCCGACACTGGCCTATCTGCCCTACGCGTTCCTCAACTACCTGAACCCGATCGTATCGGTAGTTATCTCCTACATGAAGATAGGTATCTACTGGCGCAAGTCCGACGGAACCGACGTCGTAGCCAGGAACAAACCCGAATAGATATATCTACATGACAGCATAAAAAGGGGCGGGGATGCTCCCCGCCCCTTTTTTATGGATTTTGGGGCTTGCCGTTTTATCCTTCTTCTTCGATCTTCTCCTCGACTGAACGCACTTTGCCCTCCATCGTCAGAACCTTGTCTCTGCGTTCGTCTATGCGTATGGTGGTTCCCACCCTGAGGGCCCCGGCGGCGAACGGAACTTCGTGCGCGGCTCGTATTGCTTCAAGGACCTGGTCCAGGTCGCCCTCCAGAATTGTGCCCATGGGTGTAAGCATAGTCTTGAGCCCAAAGCTTCTGAGTACTTTTTCTACACCCGCAACGTAGCGCCCAAGGCTAGGGGTTGCGGTTCCGTGAGGAACGATAACTACTTCAGCCACAACATTTCCCATACAAGTTCATCCCCCTGTATTCGGTTATACTGATAGTAGCATTCTTTCATAGCGCAGCTTTTTCAAAATGGGGGGATATTCATGAATCTGGATATACTGGGTTTTCAGACGGGCAGATGGCTTCTTCCGCTTATCGTTCTAGTAGTCTGGTTCATAGTTGACCGTATTGTTGTAAAAAAACTGGTGGGCAAACTTTTCGACGGATGGATAAGCGGCTACCGGAACCGGAATTCGGATGGCGTCGAAAAGCATGAACTTCAGGCCAGACTGAACCGTTTCGCCACGCTAAAACGGCTTGCCGTCGATATTCTGAGATGGGGCCTTGGAGCTGTGGCGGTGCTGATGCTGCTGAGCACCCTGGGTATCGACATCGTTCCTATTCTCACAGGCCTGGGGATCGCCGGACTGGCTATTTCACTGGCCGCCCAGAATATCATCCGCGACTTTTTGTACGGCATTTTCGTGGTGCTGGAGAACCAGTACGCAGTGGGTGATGTGGTGCAGATAGGCGGGCATTTCGGAACGGTGGACAAATTCACCCTCAGAACCACCCACCTTACAGACCTGGATGGTAATTACATCATCATACCCAACAGCGCGGTGACAGAGGTGCTCAACGCCACCAAGCACTGGTCTCAGGCGCAGGTAGTGGTGGGGGTCGCCTATGAAACGGATATTCGCAAGGCCCTGAAGGTAATGGAAGAAACAGGAAAACAGATCAAGGCGCAGTACCCGGGCAAGATCATAGATGATCCGATTATCCAGGGAATCCTTGAGTTCGAGGACAGCGCCATAACATTGAGGGCCCTCATCAAGACCCACGCCGGGGAACACTGGTTCATTGGCAGGGAATACAGGTTGCTCCTGAAGGAAGCCTTCGACGCGGCCGGTATATCCATTCCTTTCCCTCAGCAGGATCTGTGGCTGAAAAACCCGGAAACACTGACCGCCGCCGTTCAGAACACCAGAGCGTAGGGAACCGCGCGTTCAACTCCTCCTGACGGGGCGTTCACCAGAGCGCCCCGCCACCAGAGGGTGGAAGAACCTCCGCCGTCGAGGTTCAGGGCCCATGTCAGACCCGCTTCC